>NZ_JABXHF010000101.1:0-11052 GCF_013393565.1 Virgibacillus sp. | reverse complement strand
GATTGTCATTTACACAAAATTATTGACACTCCCTATCATTTTTTAGCTAGATCTTAATGATTCCTATCTAATTCGAATTTTTTGGTAGACTCTTTCAATTTTTTGGTATTATCATTTTTTTTACTTTCCTCTTAAGGGATTTATTATTATATTTGCTTTGAATGCCATAACCTTATCCTGCTCCACTGTTCCTATACAATTAATTATAATTTCTGTTTTGGATACCATTTCTTTCTTGAGGACAAATTTCAATATGTCTGCTGGTGAAACTATTTTCAAGAATCTTGCTGAAACGTTTCTAAAAGAATAGTCAGATTCCCGTAGTTTTAAAAATTGCTCAATAGATTGTTTAATAGCTTCAACCATTAATAATCCTGGAAAAATACTTTTTTCTGGAAAATGTCCTTGTAAAAAGTAATCTCCTTCCGAAACATATTTATAAATGATTATTTTACTATCATTTATAATTTCAAATTTATCTATTTGGTTGAGTGGTTTCGGAAGGTGGTTCTTATTTTTCATGATAGTTTCATCCCTTTTAAAATTGCCCCTAACTTTCTATTCCCAGGATTACTGTATATTTCTATACCATAAAAACCACTTTCCTCAAAAGCATTTAACCATTCTTTTTCATAATAGAATCCCTTAATATAGTATTTGTTGCTCTTTTTTTGGGTATATCCGGGTAAGAGATTAAAAATAAACTCTTGATGCATTAGTGGATACGTGTTATCTCTAATACATTCGGAAATAATAAGTGATCCACCACTTTTTAATGAGTTTTTAATACTGTTTAATGTATAGAGAATATCGTTGGAACAATGTAAAGCATTTATGGCCACTATATAATCAAATTTTTTATTACTCACTTGTAAAGATATTTCTTTTTCAAAATTAAGAACTAATGTATTTAGGTCTTTATATGGAATTTCATTTTTGATGTATTTACACATAACTCTACTAATATCCGTCGCATAATATTGTATGTTTTTATATCTTTTATCAACAATATCTCTCGTAATTGCTTTGGTACCTGAACCAAAACCCGCACCTAATTCTAGAATTTCCTTATCGCTCAACGATTTTTGTTTTGTAAGGAAACTGGCAATCCATGCATTATGAACGTAATATAAATAGTTATTCTCTCCAAAATATTCTTTCCATAACCGTTTCCCATCTTTCCCCAAAAATAGTTTAATTGGGGAGATATTACCTTTAATAACATTTAGCCAATTCTCGCTAACATAATCTATCATTTTGTATGATACATCTAAGTCAACCATAGGCATTTTGGGTGAATCACGTTGATTAATCAAGACAAATTTATTTTTCTTTCTCTCAATAAACCCTTCTTGAATTAAAAAATCTAAAGCCCAATTAACGCTTGGTATAAAATTGGGCATACACTCAGTATTATTATAGACTTCTTCTCTAGTGAATGATGTTTTTTGTCCCAAAATAAGGTTTACATGATATAAAATATCAAGTATCTTTCTTCCTGTATAATAGGAGCTATAATCATATGCTTGATGATATTCTTTTGTAAAAAGGTTATTATCAACTATCTGCATCTTATCATTCCTTTGCTTTAAAACTTTTAACTACCCCAAATTGTCCATTACAAATAACTTGTCCTTTCACTGTGGCTATACCTTCTAATAATGCATGGTTACTATATACTTTTACTTTTTTTATTAATAAATCAATACAAGAGACTTTTAAAATAACGGAATTAAATTTTTCCATCTTAATTGACCCTAATACAGGAAGTTCATTCTCTTTTAATGGTTCAGTTTCAAATTGTATAAATATTATCCCTAATTGGGCTAATGCCTCTGTAATAAATGATGGTGAGAAGAATTCAGCTGCCTTGGTAATTTCTTGTGGCAATGACTCCGAATATAGTTTTGCCATCATATATTTCCCTTGTTTGTAATCAATTACCTCATCTATAAACCTGAATGGGCTTTTCTGAGGTAAATAATCTAGGTAATTATTCACACTAGTCAACATCCTTTTAAATTATTATTTCATCGGAATTGATGCATCTTCTTTAATAGAAAGGAATTGATTAGTTTCAACATTTTCTAATGATTGAACACGTCCACTTGGCCAAACTATTTTAATTTCTTTAATGACTTCATTTGAATCAGTACCAAAATGTATACGCGGATCGCTTTGACCACCAAAACCATTACCACCATCCCGTTCAATTAATGTTTCTTTGTCCTCAGTAATAATAGTAACCTTTGCTCCTATGGCATCTCTATTACTTGGTGGACTTCCTTCAAGTTCAATAGTTATCCAATTATTATCATTTGAAATATTATTTTTATATACTTTTGCTGGAGCATTTTGATTAGCAAAAACTAAATCAAGTTCTCCTGAGTTATCGATATCAACTACAGATATTCCTCGCCCATCGCTAGTAAAATTAATCCCCGCTTCTTCCGCAACATCTATGAACTCTTTTCCATTTCCCGGATTTAAGAATAAGAATTTATTTTCATTACCTGACAAATCTTTATCCCCAATAGTAGGCCAATTTTTAGTATCCTCTACCACATTTCCAGGAGTAGTTACAAGGGTTCCCAAATCAAACCAATAATCATCATCGCTTTCTCCAGTTATGAAGCCATTGGTAACCGCTAGACTAAATTCTCCAGAATTATTAACATCAAAGAATTTAGCTCCCCATGAAAAACCTGCATAATTGATCTTTAATTTATCAGCTATTTCTTCATATTCTCCGTTTTCATTAGGATACCAGAAATCATTTCCTTCTATAATGTAAGAATCCTTACTTACATTACTCACATAGATACCATATTCGCCTTTATGAAAAATATCAGCAAAATCCACGTTCATACCTTTATGGGTGTCATTCCCAAAATTATTTGGTTGAGTAACCCTTTTAAATCCCTCACCATTCTGATTAATGTATAAAGAATCTGGTCCGAAATCATTCGCATTATAAATATCTGGATATCCATCATGATTTAAATCAACCGATCCAGTAGATAAGGTCCATCCAGTGTCATCTACACCTAGATCACCCGCAACTTCGGTAAAAGTGCCGTCCCCATTATTTCTATAAAGATAGTTTTTCCCACCATTTACCGCTGTTTCAAAATCATCGTGCATAATTTTAGTAGTTTCAAGGTCCCATAAATTGTTTTCACTTCTAAAATAATTGGCAACATAAAGATCTAGATGACCATCTTTGTTATAGTCTAATGCTATTGCTTTTGCGGCATAACCAAACTTAGTAGTATTTGCTTCTTCTGTTACATCAGTGAAGGTTCCATCTCCATTGTTTTTAAACAGCTTACTATACCCCCAACTACCTACAAATAAATCAGGGTACCCATCATTATTGTAATCAAAAAATAGGGCTGTAGTTGAGACACTATCGTGGTTTATATCTGTAGTTATGCTATCTACTTTCTCAAAAGTGCCATCCCCTTTATTTCTGTAAAGACCATTTTCACTGCCTTTTTTCGAATTTGTAAAATACAAATCGTAATAGCCATCATTATCATAGTCTGCCACAGCAACTGAAGCCCCAGTTGAGGCAAGCCATGGCATAATATTATCTACCTTAGGGTCAAATGTCGGCTTTAAATGATTAAAATCAACATTTGATTCGGCCGTAATATCCGTATAATTGAAGGTTATATCATGTTTTTGTTTTTTGGATTGTCCAGCTGTATCCGTATTTATCGCGGTACAACCTACAGAAATTAACAAACCTACAATAAGAAATAATATTTTATGGTTTTTCATTTTATAGTCTCCTTAATTTTATTCGTATACTATATAATACGTCCATCAGGTATTAATACTTTACCAGTTATATAAGATAATGCATCGGAAAGTAAAAGCATAATACAGGAGGAAACCTCTTGTGCAGTACCAGTTCGTCTTAAAAGAATTTTTTTAAAAAGGATTTTTCAATTATCCCCTCGGTCATATCAATTTCAATTGAGCAAAATCCTTTTTGCTTTAACCATAGATATTTCGTTGGATGAGCATAATCAGAAGAAACAACTAAAGCAATATCCGCTTTATTACTCTTTATTAAAGATTGAGCTAAGTCCAATGCGTAACTACCAGAAGCGCATGCGTTATTTACAACATAATTTTGCCCTTCAAAACCAAATATTTTAGATAGATAAAAAAGATGTGGGAATGTTTGTATGTTAAAAAAATCCTCTTGAAATTCTTTCTAACATTTCTGGGTTATGTTGCTTTTGATTAAATGGGTTTTTAATTATTTTGTTTGTTAAATTATTAACTCCAGGGTTTTCGTGGGCTAATATAATAGATATTTTGTCTTTATTATTAATATCAAGACCCGATTCGTTAATGACTTCTTTGATAGCAACCAATAATAATTGAAAATCCTTATCTTCACTTAATGGAACCTTTCTTATATTATCTAATTCTCTTCCGGTGAACCAATTGAAAACATCAAATTTTTTAATGGGATAAACCGGAAATGATATTTCACCATCATTTTTTTTTAAAAATTAAATCTCGTTTACGAATGGTTATTTCTTGAGTTAAAAATGATGACCAAGCTTCTTTCATACCCAGTCCAGCCGAACTAATATACTTGTTCCTGTAATAAACGTTTTAACTTTACCCAACAACTTTCCTTTCAGCTAGCTTTAATCGGTACATAATATCCAATACTGCATAAGACTGCTTCCCTCTAAAATCATAGTGTTCAATCTTGAAATCATTTAAAGGCAATCCTTTATCTTTTATTTGTAAAACTAAACTACTAATACTTTCGGGTTTAAGTTGATAATCAATTCTATGTTGAAAAATGGTAGGAACATTTAAATTGACTTCACAAACAATTGCTTTTCTCAAAATGTTCCTATTGAGCAAATCCTCTGCATACTCAAGTAACTTAACTCCAGACTCTCCCCCTTGGGAAATTGTTATATTTGCACCTACAGCTCCTAAAAGCATTGAAGCATATCCGCTAATAGAATTTAGGACAGTATTAGGAAATAATCTAGGATTAATTTTATCTATCCCATATTTTTCAGCATCTAAATAGAAGTCATAGATTGCTTTTAAATTTGAAAAAGAAGTTCCGACTATTATCCCGATATCTGTATATTTTTTCTCTCCTCTAGTATTAATGCCGACATTTTTTACTGCCTCATACATTGAAATACAAGGTATTTTAATCTCACGGGGGAAACGCTTTATTAAAGGTAAATTAGACTCCAGATTGTCATCTATTTCGAAACAGTTAGATATTATAAAATCTGAAATAGATTCTCCTGGAAGACTGTCGAACCCCGAACCAAATGGTGTAACAACATTAAATCCACTTATACTTACTTCCTTCATAGTTTTCCCCTTCTTTCTGATTTAGTTTACTAACAAAATATCTATAAGGAATCATAAAGATAATACTTGTTAGAAATAGCGCGTAGAAAGGTGCGTGAGGAATTCTATTGACTCTCAAGATTCCGTCAATTATTGTTATAGTAAGAGCAAAGAGAATTTTTCCCGTTCTAGTTACCGGAGTAGTCTTGGGATCAGTGATCATGAAAAATATAAATAATTGTGTGGAAGCTCCCATAATGGGACCAATTGCCGCTAATAATGGTATGTCAAAAAATAAATGTCTAAAATATCCAATGATCAAAAAGAATAAAATAAAAGTAATAGCTACTTCCGCTCTCTTGGCAACAACCACAACAATTAACCCTAAGGCTATTATTATAGACATCATAATATAGCCGTTAGACCATTGCTTAGGAGTTATCGTTGCAAACAAAGGAAAAAAAGTTATAATGAGCACTACCGCTAAATTATTAGGGTTAAAAATATGACCACCTTTATATTTGAAGGTATATTTCATACCAATAGATAAAAATCCTGCTAAAAAATATGGCCATAGTAAAGTGGAACTTATTAATAAGCTTAGTCCCATACCTGTAATGAGAGCGCTAATTGGCTTTACCCATTTTTTTAAGATGATTCTACCAAGAATCATTTCAGTTATGACTGTGGTCGCTATCGCAACAATAACGTTTTCTAGTCCTTGTTCAAAGTTTAAGTAAGTCTGACCAGATATAATAAATAATCCTAAAAACAATATAATGAGAAACCTGGGATCTAGTTTATAATCAGACCAAGATGTAATGTAGCTTTTATTAGATTTAGACATATATATTTACCTCCCAATTAAGATGGAAGAATTAACTCCACCAAATGCATATGAATTTGATAGAACATACTTAATGTCGCTTGATATAGGATTATCTTTAACTAAATTTATACTAAATTTAGGGTCAATCTCTTTTAGATTCTGAGTATGTGGAATAACACCATTCTCTAAAATCTTTACACAAACTGCAGCTTCTATAGCACTTGCCGCACCCAAAGTATGTCCCAAATGCCCTTTTATGGAACTCACATAGGGATGGGAAGAATTAAATACTCTATTAATTGATATATTCTCCATTTGATCATTAGCTAAAGTTCCGGTTCCGTGTGCATTAACGTATTCAATGTCATTTTCCGTAATATTCCCCATTTTTATCGCATCTTTCATTGCTTTAACAGCACCATCTCCTTTGAGGTCCGGTTGTGTTATATGGTGACCATCCGAACTTAATCCATAACCGTACAATACAGCCCTTTTTCCTTTTTTCCTTTTTTTTAAGTGTTCTAGACTTTCTAAAATTAAAACACCCGCTCCTTCTCCCAGTAATAATCCTTTTCTATTTCTATCGAACGGGGTACACAGTTTAGGGCTCAATGCTCTTAAACTATTAAATCCTGAAAATGCTACCCAGGAAAGGATATCCACACCACCAGCTATCATTACATCTGCATTACCCCTTAATATATCTTCCATAGCCCTGGAAATGGCAATATTTCCAGCGGCGCATGCATTGGTAATAGTCCATTTTGGGCCATTTAATCTAAGTTTATGGTATACTTTATCAGCAATAACATTAGGACCTCCAATAACGTTCGATTCTTCTTTATTAAATAATTCACTTTCTAAACTATCGATTTCTCCCATTGTTGTACCAATAGATAATCCTACCTTCATAGGTTCCCTAAATCCTAAAGACGCGTCACTCAATGCTTGTTTTGCAGTTTTATAAAATAAGTTAGTGGCACTTCCCATTTCTTTATCCTCGTTAACTAATACATCGACATTTTCTATTTCGCATGCATATATTTCCTTTAAAGGTGTATTAGAAAACTTTTTTACTTTTCCGGCTCCATTTTTACCTGCTAGTAAACTTTGCCAAGTTTCATTACAGTTATCCCCAATTGAGGATATTATACCCACCCCAGAAATGGCTACACCAGTCATCTCAATCACTCCTTATTAGTCCAAAGTATGCTTAAATCTGTTAAGTTTTCATCTGGTCTTTGAAACGAATCAATTCCCCGAATTGATTTGACTACTGAATAAGCTTTTTCTTTTCCAGATTTTACTCTGTTAGATAATTCTGGATGGTTTGGGAAGCGTTTTAACCCATCCTTCCAAACTTGAAAACCGGTATCGAGATCTTCCCCTTTAATTAATGCATCTCCGTATGCCACATAAGCATCAGCCCATAATGGATTACTTATATTTCCGTATTCCTCTGAGACAGCAACACAGTAAGCGAGATCCTGGATAGCTTTATCGATTCTTTTTAATCCGACTGGCCAATATAGGTTATTTAGTCCTCTCGCATAATAAGCCAACCAATTGTATTCATTGATACTTAAAACTTGTTCCAGCTCACTGATTGATTGGTTAGATATTTGTCCTAATCTTCCCGTCCCTAACTGGGGATTTTGTAATTTATCAATATATGCGAGGGCTTTTTGAAGATAGACTCTTTCACTCTCACCTAACTGTTCTAAAAACTCGAGGTAACTATCTAAATCATCATTCATATTCAGTCGAAGAGCATTAAGATAAGCCATATTTTCTGGATTGTCTTCAACTAATTTCATCAAATTTTCTTTAGAGACATCACTGTTAGTTGAAATTTCTTCCGTGAAATCAATCCCTAATTCTCCTACTGTTAAATTTAAATCAATTTTTGGTAAAGTATATTTCGTATCATAGAAAAAGTACCAAAAAATGAAAGTTAATATTCCCAGTGTAAATATAACTAATCCAAAATTAATCAACTTCTTCCTATTCAATAATATCTACCCCTTTCTATTGTCTAACCTAATTATGATTTAAAATAGATTAATTATCTCTGCTTGTTTTGCATATTAAAATACTTAAAAATTTTTAAAACACAAACATCTAGAGCAATAGGAAGCCCCTAAGATATAACAAAAATAAAGTTTTTCTACAGAATAAAACAATTCCCAAAAATTTCAAAATACTCAAATAAATCACTATCCAGTAACTCTTTTCACGATGGACATGCCTTCTGCTAACAGTTCCTACTGCCAAGCCTGTAGTGGACCAAGTTGTTAGACATGCCGGGCGCACAACTAAAAAATACTCAATTAGATTAAAATCGCTCGAATTTAGATTAAATCAGCTCGGTTTCCAACATTATTTTAATCTACTTCTATTGTTTCCCTCATAAGATCAAGCCATCTTAAATAGAAATTCGTTTCCTTATTACTGATAACACCTCTCGTATAATCAACGTTTGAAATTCATGAGAGTATAGTTTGTTTTGTTGTTTCATTAACTTGATCCATAGAATTTTGCCAAAATTCATTATCCTGTAAACGTCTTGCCTCATATCCAAAAGCCATGCCCTGACTAAAGGAAGATTGATACTCTTTCGGAATATTATTCAATATCACCTAATCTTCCTATACCGGTAGTTACCTCGTCGACTATGAGTAGGATATCATTCTGTCTTGTAATTTCTCTAATTTTTTGTATATATTCGTTGGGGATAATACGAACTCCCGATACTCCTTGAATAGATTCTATTATCATAGCCGCAATTGTTTCAGATCCTTCGCAACTAATTAAGTCTATAAGTTCTTTGCATTTATTCTCTATGTCCTTTTCTAGGTTTTCTTTATCAAGACTGGCGTTTGGAGGAGTAACTTTTAGGCTTCCATCTAAAACTGGTCCAAACAATTCATGGAGACCAACATTAGTTACTGACAAACTCCCATAACTGTTTCCGTGGAAATCACCTTCTAAACTAATAAATTTTTTCTTATTCACTCCTTCCTTTTGCTAAAAAATGTTTCCTTGCAATTTTTAGGGCTGTTTCAAGAGTTCCTGTTCCATTATGTGAATAAAATAACATATTATACCTCGGCATTTTTTTAACAAGCTTTTTTGCCAGTTCATTTGCCTTGTCATGACCTTGCGCCATTAGAATTCCAGTAGATAACTTTTTATATTGGGTTAGTGCTGGATCCATGATATCTTCTTGACCGGATCCTATTGATAACGCTGCATTGCTAATGTTATTGTAATGATTTCCTTTTTTATCCCTCACCCAAGAACTGTTTGACCTTTCGGAAATTATTATTTTTTGGAGAACCTCATTTTCTTCAAGCTCTCTCATATATGGCATCAAGGTAAGGGATGTAAGACATGATAATTCAAAGTAACATCCTCCTTATTTCCTTATTATAATGATTTAATTGTCTCATGCTTAAAAAACTTTACTTGTTTAATTTTTGCAAAAAGTAGTGTTTTTTATATCAATATTTTCCGCTTCGTGATTAAGTAATGAAATGAAAATGTTGTATTTTCTAAAAATAGAGCAAAATCTGTTGCTAGAGTTATAGTTGACATTATAAAATATAAGTTATAAAAATAATTTTCTTAAGATGGTAACTGAAATGAGCGAAATTGAAACTAAAAAATCAAAAATACTGTCGAACGTATTGACAATGAATTCTTTGAACTTAGTGAAACGATAGAGAAACCAAAAGATGTTGTAGAAGAAATCGCGGAAAGTTCATTCTCTGATAATGAAACTTTATTCAGTAGGAGTTTTCCTCCTCTCCTACTGAATGTTAGTACCACAAGGGTATGACCTAAAGGCCCTTGAACGAATCGGGCATTTAGGTGCCGTTTTCTCCCACTTAGCCCCTTTTGTACCAACTCAGTTTCTTAAAGTGGGAGTCTTACGGCACCTTACATGCGGGATAAATTCTAAAAAGACATAGAATAGCTGCGTTTAAAACTAGATTTGGATGCACTACATACTATTGAAGTTAAATGTTTACCTATGAAAATCGAAGGAGAATATCGAAAAACTGGTGAAATACCAAGTATAATAGTAATTACAATAAACATGTTAAATAAACCCCAAAAGGACATGGAAGAAATTGGAGAGGTAGAAAGAGTAACATCTATCTGTAAAATTTTAAATAATAAGTAAGATGCAAAAATCTCGATATTTTTTATTCCACTTAAGACAAAGCACCAAAAAGGCGCTTTTGTCTTTTATTTATGACTTTAGTCAGTTGAACTCGTGACAGCATACGAAACAGAAAACCACCTGCTATGCGGGTGGGTAACAAATGGTTCTACCAAAAAACTCACTTTGTTCTATAATAGAGATTGTTCAAGCCTTAGGAAGGAAAGTGAGTAAATTGGCCAATAAAGCTAATAGTTTGGCACACACAAAATGGCTTTGTAAATACTATATTGTGTTCACTCCAAAGTATGGTTAAAATATAAATTACAACGAACTTTCTTCAATCGCTCAATGGCGTTTAATACCTTTGGAAGGTTATTCTTTTCCTTTGTATAATGGAATAATGCTATAAAATCTTTCTCCTTTCCGATATAATAAGTGATAAATATTTTTAATATGTGTCGGTGCCCTTATTCAAACTTTGACTTTGAATAAGGGCACCTTTTTTTCTTTTCAAAGGTTTTCAGATAATGATAAATATCCATTTTACGAACCCCAAATTGCGAGAGCTCGTAGCTGCATACTCCCCATCTACAAACAGTCGAATTTTCTCTACCCCTACTTAAAAATAGGGGATCTATTAAGAGATCCAGCAATAACAACTGCCATGGAACAGAATTATGCATCGAACGGAGATTATTCA
>NZ_JABXHF010000012.1:0-55869 GCF_013393565.1 Virgibacillus sp. | reverse complement strand
TGATGTGGTGTTACCTCCGCTGTTACACGAATTCCAGCTCTTTTTGCATCTCGAATTATTCGTACAGACTCTTTTGTACTAACGTGACATACGTGATAATGGCAACCCGTGGCCTCTGCCAGCAGTACATCTCTAGCAATTTGCACAGACTCAGCTAGAGATGGAATACCAGGAACATTTAATCGTTTACTCACTTCCCCATCATGGACTACACCACCATAAACAATGGAATTATCTTCACAATGAGCAACAATTGCTTTATTTTGCGCCTTTGCAAGTTTCATTGCTTGAAGCATTAAATCAGCTGTTTGGACTCCGACACCATCGTCTGTAAACGCAAAAGTACCACCCTGCGCTAATGCAGGAATATCTGTTAGTTCTTTACCATGCAGTTGCTTCGTAATTGCCGCATAGGAAAGAACACGAACGACAGCGTCATCCTCGATTCTTTGTTGCAATTTTTGAACTGTCTCAACTTCATCAGGAACAGGATTCGTGTTTGGCATCGCACAAACAGTAGTGTATCCACCTCGAGCAGCTGCCTTCGTTCCTGTAAGAATGGTCTCCTTATGTTCACCTCCGGGCTCACGTAAATGGATGTGGACATCAACGAATCCAGGAAGAGCCAATCGTCCATTTCCGTCTATTTCCATGTCGGTCTGTTCTTCTATGGCAAAAGCTATTTTCTTTACCTTATCATTTTCAATCAGAATATCTCTTTTAACTAACTCCCCCGTAGGTAAAAGATGTTTGATGTTTTTCACTAATTTTTTCATCCATGATCCCCCATTCTTTTAGTACACTGCTCATAATTGCCATTCTTGCATAAACACCATTATTCATTTGCTTAAAAATCCTTGAGCGCTCACACTCTACTAAATCCGTATCAATTTCCACATTTCGATTTATTGGCGCCGGATGAAGAAGAATAGCATGTGATTGCATTCTTTTTTCACGTTGCTTCGTTAAGCCATATTTGTCTAAATAGCTTGTTGTTTTGTCATACGCTATTTGATGTCTTTCATGCTGAATGCGTAATAGCATAAGTACATCCGTCATCTCTACGGCTTCGTCCATAGATATATAAGGAAACGGCAGCGCATAGTCTTTGCACCCTTCAGCGGCAGTTAAATACACATTGGCACCCATTTTTTGTAACGTATACGCATTCGATTTGGCTACGCGGCTATGTGAAATATCCCCCGCAATGGCTATTTTTATTCCTTTAAATCGATGAAACTCTTGATAAATCGTTAGTAAATCTAATAAACATTGCGTTGGATGTTCTTTCTTCCCTGCTCCTGCGTTAATGATTGGAATGGATAAATTACCCCTTAGTTCATCCATCCAACAATCATCCTGATGGCGAATAATTAACAGATTGGCACCAATAGCCTCAAACGTTTTAGCTGTATCGTATAGCGACTCTCCTTTTTGCGTACTAGAAAACTCCTTATTAAAGTCTAGAATATCCAACCCTAATTTGCGCTGTGCAACGTTAAAGCTCATCTTTGTCCGAGTACTCGGTTCAAAGAATAAATTTGCTGCAAATAGTTGCTGATCGATATGAAATGAAGATTCACGATAATGCTCCGCTAATTGTAAAAAACTCATAATTTCCGTTTCTGTCCAGTCATCTAATGAAATAAAATGTCGCACCATTTTTCTTCACTCCTTTTGTTATATTTGAAACAAACTTTGTTGTTTTTTAAGCAATTAGTAGTGATATTTTATTTTGAATCCTTTTGAACAAACAATTAGTGTAGATTAAAGGCGTAAGCGTCCGTTTAGCAACGTAGCGAATGGAACGAATCAACTAAAGATTTAGGAATCATGCCCCTGCAAATGGGGTATACCGACGTCGTGCGGCAAGCCCGTTTTTAGTCGGTCTTCCTCTTAGCGACGAAATGATGAGATGATGACTTATCGTAGGGAATTCGTGAAGTCACCTCGTTGCTGGGCGATGGAGACGGACGTGGCTGTTCGGTTATTTCCATGTTCACCAGCACCTCACTTTAACTTCCTTATCTTTTTTTCTTGTCGCCACGTCTTATGGCGAATGCTGTAGTTTTTCTTATCTAAACCTTTAAACTTTCATACTTTCCTATAGTATAAAAAAACCTCTTTGCGCTAAAAGGTCGCAAAGAGGTAAACGTGTAGTGTATACACGTATTATCTTGGACAACCTTTCAGATCTCTCGTACCTGATTAAAGGTTTAGTCAAAATGTTTATTTTTCGTATATAGAAACTGTGTCTGCAGTCCCATCAATTTCTTCAAGCTTTACCATAATGATTTCTTTTTCGGAGGTAGGGATATTCTTTCCTACATAGTCAGCGCGTATTGGAAGCTCACGATGGCCTCTGTCAACCAAAACACCTAATTGAATTTGTGCTGGTCTTCCAATATCCATAACCGCATCCATTGCTGCCCGTACAGTTCTTCCTGTATATAGAACATCATCAATTAATACTACTTTTTTGCCATTGATATCCGTTGAAATGTGAGTTGCCTTTAGATCTGGATCTTCTCCTTCAATCGCTTTATCCAAGTCATCTCGGTATAATGTAATATCAAGATCACCGACTGGCACTTCCATGTTTTCAATTTGGTTAATCTTTTTTTGCAAACGTTTCGTGATTGGTACACCTCGTGTTTTTATACCAACAAGGACCAAATCTTCTCCGCCCTTATTTTTCTCTAATATTTCATGGGCAATTCTCGTTAACGCTCGATTAATTGCTGATGCATCAAGTAAATCTGCTTTTTTCTTCATCTTTTTCACCGTCCCATTTTAATTAGTTGTTTCCACTCCATACTGCTTTTCTCATTCGGGACTCAATATGCTCCGAGTATGACGACGACATACAAAAAGCCCTTTTATCCATGAGGAAAAAGGGCCTACTGTTCTAGAGTCATTCCGTAACCTTTTTAGCCTCACTGGACTATGTTTTAAAGGAGCTATTTAATTCTTCTTTGTAAGTATGGCAAATTACGTTTCATTTGTCAATACATTTTTTGAATATAAACAAGCAAATCCTGAAAATAAATCGGTAAATCTGTAGTAAAATGCATTTCTTCATTCTGGATTGGATGGTTAAAGCGTAGCTCTTTGGCATGCAATACTTGCCCATTTGTAGGCAATGTTTTTCTTGGGCCATATTTAGGATCTCCTACAATCGGATAACCGATATACTTCATATGAACACGTATTTGATGCGTTCTTCCTGTCTCTAATTGACATTCCACATGAGAAAAATCTTGGTAAGATTGAAGGACGCGGAAATGCGTGATAGCTTGCTTACCATTGTCAACAACAGCCATTTTTTGCCTATCTTTCGGGTCTCTGCCAATGGGAGCTTCTATTAATCCTTTTTCATGAGGAATTTGCCCGTGCACAATGGCTTGATATGTTCGCTTCATTGTTTTTTGAACTAACTGATTAGCCAACTGTTGATGCGCCTCATCATGCTTTGCTACTACAAGTAATCCACTCGTATCCTTGTCAAGCCGATGAACGATGCCGGGCCTTTCTACTCCATTTATTCCAGATAAATCGGTACAATGATAAAGTAAAGCATGCACTAACGTCCCACTCTGATGACCAGCAGAAGGATGGACAACCATCCCCTTAGGTTTATTTACGACTAAAATATCCTTATCTTCATAAACAATATCCAAATCAATGGCTTCTGGTATTAATGATAAAGGTTGTGTCTCTGGAACCATCCATTCAATCCGATCACCCTGCTGACATTTATAATTTGGTTTTATGCATGCACCATTTACCGTAACATAAGCTTCTTCAATCCATGATTGTACACGTGAACGAGAAACATTATTATTTTGCTCGGCTAACAACTTATCAACGCGTGTTTTATGCTCATGTTCACCAACAATATATTTATTCTTTGTCATGATGCTATTTTCCCTTTCTTTCGTTCTTCAAGAAACATAGTAATGATTATGAAAAAAACGCCTACGACTAAACTGGCATCTGCTATATTAAAAATCGGGAAATCATAACCAAGGATAATAAAGTCAAAAAAATCGACTACCTCTTTGCGAAACAAGCGATCAATAAAGTTACCAATCGCACCTCCCAATACAAAACTTAATGCTATTCCTAATAGTTTACTCTCTTTTGCATATGCTTGTATGTAATAGACAACGACAGCTACAACAATCACCGTAACAATATAAAAGAAGGTCATTTGTCCTTCTAGTATTCCCCAAGCAGCCCCTATATTACGATGGGAAGTAATGTAGAAGAAATTCTCTATCAGGGTGATCTGCTCTCCCAATTCCATTCTCGTCACTATTAGCCATTTACTAGCCTGATCAAGTACAATAATTAATAGTGCAATTATATAATACCAATACATGTTCTTTCCTCCGAAATTTTGTTTTAAACTTTAGTTTAATGGTAAACGTTACAAGCAAAAATAGCAATATATTTACGACTTTCGTACTGGTGTAAAAAAGGTTAAACCCCCGAGAAGGAGTTTAACCTTTTTTATATTAAATCGATGTAAGGTTTTTCACTACATCTGCACAACGGGTACAAAGTGTTGGGTGTTCTGCGTCTTCTCCAACGGTATTGGAGGCAACCCAGCAACGCTCACATTTTTCTCCAGGATGCTTCTCTACATACACATCGACATGCGTATACACCTTAGCATGCTCGCTTGTTTCCGCTAGGTTTACTTCTGAAACAATAAAGTACTGGTGAAGATGACCCATCGCTTGTAATACTTCTTTGGTTTTTACATCTTTTGAAATGATCGTTAATTTAGCTTCTAATGATTTACCAATCACTTTTTCATTTCTTGCTTCTTCTAAAGCTTTCAAGACATCATCACGAACAAGCATAAAATGATCCCATTTTTCAGCTACTTCATTCCATTCATTCATTTCATCTGGTTCCGGCATATCTGTTAACTGAACCCAATCTGCTTCTGTTTCAGGAATATACTCCCACACTTCTTCTGCAGTATGTGGAATGATAGGTGTCAATAACTTAACAATCGCTGTTAATATTTCATAATAACCTGTTTGAATACTTCGTCTACGCTTATTATCCGCTTGTTCAATGTAAAGTATATCTTTAGCAAAGTCCAAATAAAATGAGCTTAAATCAACAGCACAGAAATTATGAATTTGATGGAAAATTGGTGAAAACTCATAGTTGTCATAATTTTCCCTTACGCCGGCAACTAATTTCTTCAACCGATGTAGCATGTATTGATCTACTTCTTCCAAATCAGCATATGGAACACGATCCGTTGATGGTTGAAAATCACTAAGGTTTGCAAGCATAAAACGAATCGTATTACGAATTTTACGATATGCTTCTGAGATTTGTTTTAAAATGTCATCTGAAATACGAACATCTGCTTGATAATCTACAGATGATACCCACAGACGTAAAATATCAGCACCAAGCTGCTTCTGCACTTTAGTAGGTTGAATGACATTTCCTAAAGATTTACTCATTTTACGACCATCACCATCAAGTGCAAAGCCATGACTAATTACCGATTTATATGGCGCTTTTCCTGTCACAGCTACAGATGTGGATAAGGACGAGTTAAACCAACCACGATATTGATCGCTTCCTTCTAAATATACATCCGCTGGACGATGATGATCATCTCTACCAATTAATACAGCTTCATGAGAAGAACCAGAGTCAAACCAAACGTCCATAATATCCATTTCCTTTGTAAAAATGCCGTTTGGACTATTCTCTGAGGTGAACCCTTTTGGTAATAAATCTTTTGCTTCCCATTCAAACCAAATATTTGACCCATGCTCTTTAAACAGTTCGGATACATGGCTAATCGTTTCATCTGTGATAATTGGCGTACGATCTTCCCCATAAAAAACCGGAATTGGAACACCCCAAGCACGTTGTCTGGATATACACCAATCTTCACGATCTCTTACCATGTTATATAATCTTGTCTCTCCCCACTGTGGGTACCATTGAATATTTTTAATTTCTTCTAAAATAGTTTGGCGAAAGTCTTTAATGGACGCAAACCATTGTGACGTTGCTCGGAAAATAGTTGGTTTCTTCGTCCGCCAGTCATGCGGATAAGAATGGGTAATAAATTGTAATTTTAACAGAGCCCCAGTTTCTTCTAACTTTTCCGTAATCAGTTTATTCGCCTTATCATAGAAAAGCCCAGTAAATCCTGGTGCTTCGTCTGTAAACACCCCTTTTTCATCAACAGGACATAAAGCATCAATACCGTACTTTTTCGCTACATAAAAGTCTTCTTCCCCATGTCCAGGAGCATTGTGTACACAGCCTGTTCCAGTATCCGTAGTAACGTGATCACCAAGCATCACAAGCGAAGATCGATCGTAAAATGGGTGTTTCGTTAAAATATGTTCCGCTTGTTCACCACGAAATGTTTTTTCTATTTGATAAGCTTCCCACCCTAGCTCTTCAGCTACGGTTTCTAACAATGCATGTGCGATAACATACCTTTCTTTATCTACTGCTACAACAATGTACTCCAATTCTGGATGTAAACTAATTCCTAAGTTAGCAGGAATCGTCCAAGGCGTAGTTGTCCAAATAATCAACTTGTCTCCTGCATTTAGCAGTCCTTTCCCATCCGTTACTTCAAAGGCAACGTAAATAGACGGAGATCGTTTATCATGGTATTCTATCTCAGCTTCGGCTAAAGCAGACTCTGAAGAAGGTGACCAATAAACTGGCTTAAGTCCTTTATAAATATAGCCTTTTTTAGCCATCTCTCCAAACACTTTTATTTGTGCTGCTTCATAATCCTTTGTTAACGTAATATATGGGTTGTTCCAATCCCCGCGAATTCCTAATGTTTTAAATTGATTACGCTGATTATCCACCTGCTTTAACGCGTATTCTTCACAGAGCTTACGAAATTCAGCAATGCTTAACGCTTTACGATTGATTTTTTTCTTCTTTGTCAATGCTGTTTCAATAGGCAATCCATGTGTATCCCAACCAGGAACATATGGTGCGTAATAGCCACTCATAGACTTATATCTAATAATAAAATCTTTTAAGATTTTGTTCAATGCATGACCGATATGCAAATCCCCATTCGCATATGGTGGTCCATCATGCAAAATAAACGTTGGGCGTCCTTTTGTCCGTTCCAAGCTTTTTTCATATAGTTTGTTTTCGTCCCAATCTGCTTGTCGATTTGGCTCTTTATTTGGTAAATTACCACGCATTGGAAACGCGGTTTTCGGCATTAATAATGTTTCTTTATATTCCATTATTGCCTTCCTCCTTTAAGGTGTTGTTATTAAATGCTTCATCATACTTTTAATTATGAAGTCATTCACATCGTGACCCAATATCAGACAAACTTGGATTATAAAACTTCATTTTTCCACGAAATTGTCTGCTTTTCTAAACAAAAAAATCCTCTCAATCCCTCAAGGGACGAGAAGACTCGCGGTACCACCCTTATAAATATGGGAAATACTCTCCATATTCACTCGACATCGATAACGGGAATAACCGGTCATTATTACTATTTGTTCATAACGACAACTCAAGAGTGATTTTCTAAAAGTCCGACTGTATCAGGCTCCCACCATCCGCTGACTCGCTAAATCAGTTCATGCTTTTATACTCTCTCTTTCCATGCTTTGTTGTATTCTTATTTAAGTTTAATATATAATGAGCACTTCATCGAACAGAAAAACAGTTCTGTGTATGAATTATATGTAAAAAATAAAAAACCGTCAAGATTTACGTTTCGCTTTCTTCCAATTCAAGGTCCTCTCCTAGCTCTGAATCAAATAATTGATCCCAATCATCTGTTTCAATCATATCTAACTGCGCTTCTACAAGCATTTTCAGACGAGTTCGAAAAACTTTCGCCTGCTTCTTTAATTCTTCTACATCCATAGATATACGACGAGACTTTGTTAAAGCCTCATTAATAATTCGATCTGCATTTTTTTCTGCTTCTTTAATAATTAACTTAGATTCTTTTGAAGCATTTCCTTTTAGTTCTTCTGCGGTTTCTTGCGCAATTAGAATAGATTTATTAAGCGTCTCCTCAATATTGGTAAAATGTCCTATTTTTTGATTCAATTGATTTACTTGTTCTTGCAGATCATTTTTTTCCCTAATTACCATTTCATAATCTTTAATCACTTGATCAAGGAATTCATTTACTTCATCTTCATCATAACCTTTCCACTTTTTAGTGAATTCTTTGTTATGAATATCGAGTGGTGTTAATGGCACGATCGCCACCTCCTATTTACTATATCTCATTTACCTTTACCTTTTACACAATGTACATTGCTAAAATAACGATTCGTTCAAATAAAAAACTTCACTTCAACCATGATCTTTCGTTCACTAATGTTTATTATACACTATTCATTTCAACAAAAACTACTTAATTCCTGCAAAATTTTATAGAAAGCTACACTTATTTCTATATTTAATGGCATAATAAAGAAATTTTAGCATGACATCTTACATAGAAATCAAGAGGTTGTGTCTCATTTTAATCGTGCTAATGTAATTTTTTGCTTATCTTTTTTTGATCGGCCTCGCACATTTACTAATTTACTCCTTCCTTTTCCTCGCAATGAAAGGACATCTCCTGCTTGGAGCGTAAATGACACATCATCTACAAGTTTATAATTTACTTTAACCGATAGCTTTTTAATATATTCAGTTGCTTCTTTTCTCGATAAACGATAAGCTTCCTTCACCACAACATCGAGTCTTAATGAAGAAACAGTTGTTTCTTGTTCTAGCCA
Organism: Virgibacillus sp.; assembly: GCF_013393565.1. Lineage (NCBI taxonomy): Bacteria > Bacillati > Bacillota > Bacilli > Caryophanales > Bacillaceae > Virgibacillus > Virgibacillus sp. The sequence goes on along the minus strand of NZ_JABXHF010000012.1, from coordinate 47,080 downwards.
AATAGGTTCTCTTATGTTCCATTCATTTAAGGGACGTTCTTCCAACTTGACAGAGGCATGCTTTATCTTAGTTAAGTGAGACTTTACATAGAGGGCTATTTCTGAAGCAACTACCAATTGAACGAGTCCATTGTCTACCACAATATCCCCTAGTATCTGTCGTTTTAAACCGAGCGACAGGCAAGCTCCCATTACATCACGATGGGATAAATGTATGAATTTATCAGGAAAATGGCCTTCGAGTAAGGTTAATCCCGTATCCACCGCTTGTATATCTTCATATAATGGTGCAATCACAGCCCGCTTGCGTTCGGCAAATTTATGACCACCATTAAACAACAAGTTAACATCACTATCCTTCGTCGAAATAAGTATGGTAACTAGCTGTTGCTCTCGAGGGTCAAGGAAGTTAGTCAACTTAGGTTGATACGTTCGTTCTACTTGCTCTTTCCAAGACAGAATCTGATCAATAAAAGCTTCTTCCTCTTTACGAAAATGTTGATATAATTCCATCATCGAAACTCCTAAACAAATATCATAAAAATAGTTCACGAAAAATAGTCGCAATTCCACTTTCAGATTGCATTCACCATTTCACGAGTAGCTTAGATTAACATCCAATACAATTGCTGTAAACCGCCTTGAGCAAATCTTAAAACAATGATCGCAACAATTGGAGAAAAATCTATCATTCCTAGTGGTGGTATAAATTTACGAAACACTTCTAAATATGGTTCACAAATTTTAGTCAAAACTTCACCGAATGCCGATTCACGAGCGCCTGGAAACCAGGACATGAATATATAAATAATTAATGCAAATGTATAAACCGTAAAAGCCATATTTATTATTTGAAAAATTTCTTGCATGTATCCATTACCATCCTTTACCGTATTCTTCTTCAAGTGTATCTGTAATGGAACCAGTAACATTCACATTATCAGGTGTACATAGGAATGTTTTTGCTCCAAGTTTTTGAATGTCTCCGTTAACAGCATACACCGTTCCGCTTAAAAAATCGACGATGCGCATTGCCTGTTGGTTCTCCATGCGTTGTAAATTAATTACCACTGCACGACGGTTCACAATATTATCAGCAATTTCCTGTGCCTCGCTATACGTTCTTGGCTCACATAAAACAACTTTAGAAGTTGGATTATTCACACTTGTAAGGTTTACTACGTTTTTAGGTTTGTCTTTTGGTAGTGCTTGCTCAGCCTCAAACTGGTCAGCATCTACATATTCGTATTCATATTCATCTTCCATTGTGAAATAATTCTTCAGCTTATTTTTTATACTCATTACCTCACCCCACTAAGTTTGTACCAACTCGTATATGAGTAGCACCTTCTTCCACAGCAATTGTATAATCATTACTCATCCCCATAGACAAAAAGTTACAAGGAGCGTGTATCAAATTTTGCATTTGAATGTCATTACGTAATGTAGCTAAATGACGAAAAATACTTCTCAATCTTGCCTCATCTTTAATATGTGGTGCCATAGTCATCAAGCCAATTACCCGTATTTTTGAATACGTTTTTAAGTTTTCAATAAAGGTAAATAACTGTTCAGGACGCACACCATGTTTTGATTCTTCTCCACTAACATTTACTTGAATAAAACAGTCAATCTGTTTATTGGCTCGTTTCTCAATTTCTTTCGCTAAAGAAATCCGATCTAACGAATGCAATACATCAATATGGTTAATGACATCTTTCACTTTTCTTGACTGTAACGTTCCAATGAAATGCCAATTAGCTCGACCATGAAAATGGTTATATTTTTCTAAAAAGCCTTCCAAACGGTTTTCTCCAAGATCAGTAATCCCTGCTTGTAGCGTTTCTTCTGCTCGCTCTATTGTAACATATTTCGTCACTGCTATGATGGTAATATCCTCTTTTTTTCGCTGACATGCCTGACAAGCATGCGCAATATTTTCCTGAATCGTTTGTAAATTGCTTGCTACGTCCATTGTTGCTTATTCTCTCCTCTCATGTTGTCATGGTAAAAAGCCAATAAAACCTAACATTCGCCCTGTTTCCCCATGATCTCTGCGATGTGAGAAAAAAAGTGTTTCATCGCGATATGTGCAGTAATTTGTTACATCTATATTATTACGTAATACCCCTGATTGTAAAAGGATATCTACATTTAATTGTTTCAAATCTAGTAAGTAACGGTTTTCTGCCTTTGTATCAACTACGTTTGCTTTAAAAATTGTGGGGATTTGATTTACTACATGTGCATCCACTTCATAACACATTTTCGAAATGCATGGTCCTACGGTAACAAGTAAATTTTCTCTCTCAACTCCATATCGTTGTAACTTTTCGACCATATGCTTGGCCATTTGGTGAACCGTTCCTTTCCATCCAGCATGAGCAATTCCAATAAAAGATGTTACAGGATCATAAAAATATAGTGGGACACAGTCTGCAAAAAAAGCCGATAACATGATATTAGAGTGATTAGTAATGAGACCGTCAACTCCCTTTATGGCAGAATGATAATTTTGAGCACCTTTTCCCTTATCTGATGGACGAACAAAATGAATATTTGTTTGATGTACTTGCTGGCCACATACCCAGTTCTCCAAAGGGAATCGAACATTACGTGCAATACGTTCCCTGTTCAATAATACATTCTTTGACAAATCGTCTACATGGAAACCGACATTTAAGGATGTATAGCTCCCATCGCTAACCCCATCTTTTTTAGTTGTAAATCCAGCTACAATTCGTTCGTTTAATCGTTGCCATTTCTCTATATGTAAATACGTTGTTTGCAATGAATGAAAGACGTCACTCAATATAGCACCTCCTATAAATCCTAATCATGATATATTTTATCATAAATTGCATTTAATTTTTAACGTCTTATGTTACATTATTTTAACTGTATGAAATGGTTAGAAAAACTTGGCTTGTTGCCAAGTCTTATGGTGAAAGCTTTTTTTCATATACTATTACCAAAAATCTTGTACTTTCCATATTGCAAGAAAAACGTTTTCTATTTTAAATTTATGTGCTTGAGTTATAATATAATGCTGGCTTTTCCGCTTCTTTTACAAGAATAACATCGGTACCAATTCGTATTATTTGTTGCCAGTCAATCACTAATTCCTCGGATTTTCCAAATAGACCGCCTTTCTTATCCCTTGGAATAACAATAATAGCAGCTATTTTCCCCAACTTTGTATCTATTTCTAAATCATGTATATGACCAAGTTTCCTTCCACTATCCATAATAATAACCTCTTTTACTTGCAGTTCTGATAACCTAACCATCTTTCCACCTCTCTCAACATGCTTTTTTTCATCAGTTCAACAACCTCTAATAATTATATATATGCTAAATCAATGCATTCTTTCTTTATTTCTTATTTAAATCTGTACATTTATTACTGAATGAGAAAGAAGTCTACCACATGAGAAAGACTTGACATATCGCCAAGCCTTTAGAGAAAAAGCTGCAGTTTCTCTTACACCTAAGTTTTTCTATTATGCAAAAAAATAGAAGAGAGATCAAGTTTATCTTCTCTTCTACTTTTTTAATATTATAAAGTTACCGCAAGCCCCTTCATAAGCTGATAATGAGCGTCGTTAAATAGTGTCAACAGCACGATGTTCAGATTGTTGAGGAGGACTTTAGGTTACACCCTTCTTTCGGATTAACAAACCATCATGGTTTGAACCCCCATGAAAGAACAGTTCTATTCAAACATTTCATTGTTCATTTGTTTAATAGCTGCCTTTTCCAACCGAGACACTTGGGCTTGTGAGATTCCTATTTCATCAGCAACTTCCATTTGCGTCTTTCCTTGAAAAAAGCGCTTGTTTAAAATCATTTTTTCTCGATCATTTAATTGGTGCATCCCTTCCTTTAAAGATAATTTGTCCAGCCAAGTGGAGTCTTTTTCCTTGTCATCACTTATTTGATCCATGACATAGATAGGATCCCCACCATCATTATATATTGGTTCAAACAAAGATACAGGGTCTTGAATCGCATCTAAAGCAAAAACGACTTCTCCGTGGGGAATCCCCAATTCTTCTGCTATTTCCATTGGAGTTGGTTCTTTTGAAGTCTTGCTTATTAAATTTTCTCTCACCTGCAATGCTTTATACGCAATATCACGTAAGGATCTTGATACACGAATGGGATTATTATCTCGTAAGTATCTTCTGATTTCCCCAATAATCATCGGAACAGCATAAGTGGAAAATCTAACATTATGGGATAAATCAAAATTATCAATGGATTTCATTAATCCGATGCAGCCCACTTGAAACAAATCATCAACGTATTCTCCTCGATTATTAAACCGTTGTATTACACTTAGAACTAGTCTTAGATTTCCATTTACCAACTCTTCACGAGCAGCTAAATCATCTTCCTCCTGCATTTTTTTAAACAGTTTCCGCATTTCTTCGTTCTTTAATACGGGTAATTTTGATGTATCAACACCACATATTTCAACCTTATGTCTCGTCATTTATGTTCAACCCTCCCAGTTGGTGATGCTGTTCATGGACAGTATCTCCGTAATAGAGGGTTTTTATGCAATTCGTTATCTTAAATTCATGATGAAAAAACATGAAAACTTACCAACACAAGGTTAAACCATTTTATTAAATTCTTTTTTTAATCGTCGAATTATTTTTTTCTCCAATCTGGATATATAGGATTGGGAAATTCCTAACATATTGGCTACATCTTTTTGTGTTTTTTCTTCTTCACCAATAAGTCCAAAACGCAATTCCATAATTTGTTTTTCACGAGGGTTAAGCTGTGATAAGGCGTTTTTTAACAAATGCTTATCTACATTCGTTTCTAAATCTCGGGTTATAATATCTTCATCCGTCCCTAAAACATCAGAAAGCAATAATTCATTTCCGTCCCAATCTATATTCAATGGCTCATCAAAAGAAACTTCTGATTTTAATTTATTATTTCGTCGTAAATACATGAGAATTTCATTTTCAATGCAGCGAGATGCATACGTTGCCAATTTTATCTTTTTTTCTGGATTAAAGGTATTAACAGCTTTAATAAGACCGATTGTACCTATGCTAATTAAATCTTCAATATTAATTCCCGTGTTTTCAAATTTTCTAGCTATATAAACGACTAAACGTAAATTACGCTCTATTAAGATGGCTCTAGCCGATTTATCCCCTTTAGGCAATAAAGCTAATAATTCCTGCTCCTCCTCTTTAGACAAAGGTGGAGGTAGTGCTTCGCTACCACCAATGTAATAAATCTCTTCTGATTTTATACGTAGCTTTACTAATAATTTAAGCCACCATAAACGAAGACGCAATTTAGAAATTCTCAACATTTATCTCTCCTTTATGCACTATGAATGGTAGATGTTTGAATCATTCTCGGATGTAATAAACAATGATAACTTGCATCTTTTGTTAATTCTCCAAACTGAATCCCGATTAACGCTTTTTTTGTTGTAATTCGTTCTTCTCCATAGTAAATAATGATTCGTTCGGGACGTAGCGTAAATAGAAACATATTATTTCCTTCTACACCTTGATAAGGTACTATTTGTAAATATTTCTCCCACTCCGCTGGTAATGCTTCAATTTGAAAAGTATGATAGCAACGCTCCAGATCCGCCCAAGTCTGTTCAGAGAACCATTGCTTTAAAAACACTTCATCACATAGGACAACTGGTTTTTTAGTAATTGGATCGGTTAATTGATTTCCACTATCAATAAATCCTGTTGTTGAATAACTTTTTCCTTTCATTTCAATAGTTACTGGTAAAATTTGGTCATAACGAATTTTTTCTTGTACGTGCTTGTCCAAACGGCATTTTGTAAACAGCCACACTATTGGAAAACCAATTACTATAAACAACCAACTTATCGGATCACCGAAACCACTGTTATACGTTAAAAAGCCATTTGTATGCACATAAAATGGCCGTTGGAGTAAAAAGTGGATAGCCGTTAAACCACCTCCTATCGAAAAGCTTACAAAGTAAAATAATGCAAATAGCTTTACCCATCGATACTTATTTCTGTAGCCAAAGGCAACAATAATAATAATGCCAGATGCTACTATTTTCCCTGGCACACTAGTAGCAATAGATTCAGGAAAATAGATAGAAATAGGTACGGTCAAGGATGCAACGAACGCTCCAATAGCTAAACGAAGCTTTTTCGTATCATCTCTAGCCAATGCTTGGGTAAGCATTAGCAGCATAAAATCCAATAAAAAGTTCAACGCCCAAACTGCATCCAAGTAAATAGTCATATTGATTTCCCTTCAATTATCAGGAATCATCATTTTCTAGCTTTTAATAGTAAAGCTTGCCATAAAGTGAAGCTTCAATCAGTGGAGGGTTCTTTATCCCCGTAGATTGTTAGTAGCCCAGGGTATGGCCTAAGGGCCTTTGAACGAATCGGAGATCTAGGTGCTGTTATGTTCCATTTAGCTCACATCTCTAATTCTTGAAGCGGGAGTCTTACAGCACCTTATATCCGAGATAAATTATAGTGATTATAGTATAGCGAAGCAGACAAGAAAAGTCTGTCATATTCTGTATCGTATATTTGACTAATTTTCTCGAGATATTAGAAGGTTTGTCATTTATGTGTGTGACTTCATTTTATGTCAATTGTAGATATAGAGCCTTCCTATATTATTAGAAAGCCTTTGTTTTTCTTTTATACTATAAACCAAAAAATCTTAGGGAATACTCCCTAAGATTTCTTTAAACTGTTTTCTCACTTTTAACGATTTCTATTTCGGTTCCGGTTTCGCAAGAAGGTAGGAATATCTAATGTATCCTCTTCTTGGGCATGGCGCTGTTGCTGTTGAGGTTCAGGCTCTCTTTCTCTTTCCCTTCTTGACACTGTATCATTTGTACGAGTCGCTGCATGTTGCTGCTGTGCAGATCGCTGCTGTCTAGCAGGTTGTTCTGATTTTTGAACAGATTCATCAAAACCTGTAGCAATGACAGTGACTATAATTTCGTCTTTTAAATTTTCATTAATAACAGAACCAAATATTACGTTCACTTCATTATCTGCAGCAGAAGTCACTAAGTCCGCAGCTTCTTGCACTTCATATAAACTTAAATTTGTTCCACCGGTAATGTTCATTAAAATACCATGTGCGCCATCGATGGAAGTTTCAAGTAATGGTGAAGATATAGCTTTTTTAGCTGCTTCTGTCGCTCGAGTTTCACCTGTTGCGACACCGATTCCCATTAAAGCAGAACCTTTATCATACATAATTGTTTTAACGTCAGCAAAATCGACGTTAATTAACCCTGGTTTAGCAATTAAATCAGATATGCCTTGTACACCTTGACGTAATACATTATCAGCTTCACGGAAAGCCTCCAACATCGGTGTATTTTTATCTACTATTTCCAACAAACGGTCGTTTGGAATGACAATTAGCGTATCAACGCTTCCTTTTAACGCATCGATCCCTGAAATGGCTTGGGTGGAGCGTCTTCTTCCTTCAAAGGAAAATGGTCGAGTAACTACCCCGACTGTTAAAGCACCCAAATCTTTAGCAATTTGTGCTATAACAGGTGCAGCACCTGTTCCCGTTCCTCCCCCCATACCAGCAGTAACGAAGATCATATCTGCACCTTGTAACACTTCTTCCAGTTGCTCTTTACTTTCTTCAGCTGCTTTCTTTCCAACTTCTGGATTAGCACCAGCACCCAAACCTCTTGTCAATTTTTCACCTATTTGAATCTTTAATTCAGCTTTAGAAAGGTTTAATGCTTGCGCATCGGTATTTACTGCTATAAATTCTACACCTTCTACACCATGCTCAATCATACGATTGACAGCATTGTTACCTCCTCCACCTACTCCAATTACTTTTATTGTAGCTAATTCTTCCATATTCATATCAAATTCTAACATAGTTCGTTCCTCCTAATGTGCAAAATTACAAACGTTCTAGAAGCTAATTGAATAGAGGTTATTTTTCGTATATTAATAGAAAACTTTCATATAATAAAAGAAAGTGTCTACTTTAATCAAAAAAATACTTAAACAAATTAGCAATTTTAGCTTCTTTTTTCTTTGGTTCTTTCGTTTCATTTGCTTTCGCTTGTTTCTTTATACGTTTTGGTTGAGCGTCTGGATCTTGTGAAATGACAGTTGGAAATAAATCTTTTCCCTGTATTTTCGCATTCCAATAAGCAAATTGCAAGATACCAACGCCTGGAGTAAATTGTGGCTCCCGCACACCTATGTAATCGGGGATAGCAATTCGAACATTAGAACGAAATACGTCTTCAGCCAACTCAAGCACACCAGGCATTGCCATCGTTCCACCAGTTAATACATAACCCCCAGGTAATTCCTGATAACCCATTTGTCGTATTTCTTTCTCAGCAAAGGCATAAATTTCTTCCATCCTTGCCTCAATTATATCTGCTATTTCTAATTGATTCGACGTTTGTTTAGAATTACTTCCGATAATGGATACATCGAATACTTCTTCCTCCATTGCATCATCATAGAAGGCATGTCCAAAATTTAACTTTACATTTTCAGCTTCTTCTGTCGACGTACGTAATCCAATGGATAGATCTTTTGTGATATTGTCTCCGCCTAATTGTATAACACTAGATGAAACCAGATGGTCATTTTCGAAGATGGAAACTGTGGAGCAACCGCCGCCTACATCTATTAAAGCGACTCCCATGCTTTTTTCATCTTTCGATAAAGCAATTGTTCCGGCGGCAAGCGGTTGAAGGCAGATGTCCGCTACTTCGAGGTTAGCACGTTCTACACATTTTAAGATATTGTGCAAAATAGTTTTTGAACAAGTAATGATAGTCCCTTCCATTTCTAAACGTACGCCAATCATCCCTCTAGGGTCATTAATTTCATCTAACCCATCGACAATAAATTGTTTAGGAATAACATCAATGATTTCTCTTTCTGGAGGAATAGACATTACTTGCGCACCATCAATTACCCTTGTAACATCTTCATCCGTTATTTCACGGTTTTCGCTTTGAACTGCTACAACTCCGTGGCATGGTTGCAATTGAATGTGATTCCCATTCACTCCTACAACTACGCGTTCAATTTTCATACCAACCATTCTTTCGGCTTGGTCTACTGCATTACGAATGGAATGTACCGTTTGATCTATATCTATGATAGCTCCTTTTTTCATACCATTCGATTTAGCAGTACCTACACCAATAATATTTAATGAATCATTTAAAACCTCACCGATAATTACTTTTATTTTTGATGTACCTATATCTAGGCTTACTAAAATATCACTGTTGTTCAAAACAAGGCACCTCCCAAATTCAAAAGCTGCACAAAAGCAAACTTCTCTCCATAATATATTTTTATCTACTATACTTTTTTAGCGACAGATGTAATGTTCTTAGATTTATCATTTCCTATAATACACGCACAAAACGTAATATATAAATTTATTCCACATAAAACTAGTAATTCCCTTTATTTTTTAGTACTTTTTTTACACTATAGGAAAGTATAGATTTCTAGGGTTTATGGTTTAAGCAAAACGACGGCTTTAAAGTCATGTTTTTCTAACATGGCACTTATCCATTGAAATGAAATATTCGCGCCGTACAAATGGATTGTAGAAAAATACACTATAACTTATCTCTAAGCTGCTAATACACAAAGGTATCGCTTCATAAACCAAACAACATTTAAACACTATTTAAAACGATTTTTCTTTTCTAATATTCTTCATTTATGAACCAAAATGAAGGGGTTAAGTTCCTTATTTTCGGATGCTAAAATTATAGAGCTCACTACTTTTTTAATCGTATAAGAAACGCTAATATAGTCATTCGTAAAACAGATTCAAAATATGTCGTTTAGAAAAAATTGATTTATAAAAAGGATAGTTTTATATAAACACTTGACTGAGAAACAATCTTCTTAAGTTAAGAATCCATTAGATAATGGTTTCCTATTGCAAAAACAAAACGCTAATCCTCCTTCTCAGCCTTTTGTCCCTTCTTTCCATTGTGAAATGACTCGAAATATGCACCAACCCCAATATGAATAATTCCTTCGCTTTCTTCATCTAGTTGTGACACGATGGAGGGGTATATTTCCATACTATCAGCAAAGTTTGGAATGCGAGCATCAACGATAAAACCATCATTCATATATAACCGCATCTTATCGTTATTATCTTTTTCTGGTGTCCAATGCACTTCCGAAATTAGATTTCGAATCGTTTCAGGTAGTTTTTCCATTTCATTCGTTAACCTATGTAAATACGTTTCCTTATTAAACCCCTTTAATAGCGGAGCATCTCCATTATACGTTTTTTTTGCCATACTTTGAAGTGTTGTTCCATTACCTAATACTGGATAGTAAGTCGTTTCTTTTTGTGTGTAACCAACAAGTTCGTATTCTTCAACCGTGATGGAAACGGTCCAAGGTAATTTTCGACTTACCTTAGCAGAAGCAATAATTGGACTATCATTTAACATCGACTCTATCGCATCAGTATCAATTGTCCATATGTTTTTATTATCGGTTAAATCCGCTTGTTTTACAATTTCATTATCCTGTAAAAAAGAATTACCTTCTACTTGGATCGTACGTATATAACTTAACGGCGATTGTAAATAAACAATAATTGAAATCAAAATGAAAAAAATAGACAGGTAAAATAACAGCCTGCGGTTTGCCTTTTTTTTCCTTGCTTGTTTTAATTTTGGAATTCGATCTTCAATCGAAACGACTTTCTTCTGAGCCATCTCCATTTCTTCCTTTATCCTAAATTAACAACAAGAAATGGCATGTACATGCCATTTCAACTTGTTACTATGAGTATATCATATAATCTATGGAAAAATGTAGTGAGACTTAGGGAAATGTAAAGTTTTTTATTTCACTATCTTGTTCTGCTATGGTCCAAAAAATACTACTGGAGAACTTACATATTTTAAACCTGCATTGTGGCGTTACCCCCTTTATTTTTATTATAAACTTAGAAAAGACTTGGCATATACTATAAACGTTAAATTTATCATTTCCTATAATATACATCGAAACCCCAGATGTAATCATCTGAGGTTTCTTGACAAACATGTCCCTTCATGCATATGCGTATATAAATGAACAAGTTATTTCTATGATTCATTCAGGGCGGATGATGACATGTTTATATTTTTGTATACTTACTAATATTTAACAAAATACCTACAGAGCAAAGAATTAATGTTAAGGAAGATCCTCCATAACTCAAAAATGGTAAAGTAATTCCAGTTACAGGAATTAGCCCAATGACGACACTAATATTAATCATTGCTTGTATCGCTAGCATGGACACGATGCCTAGAGCTAATAGACGGGCGAAACTATCTGGTGCTTCTAAGGATATTTTGATTCCTCTCCAAAACAACAAAAGAAATAATATAATCACAACCGTACCGCCAATAAATCCTAATTCCTCACCCAAGATAGCAAAGATAAAATCCGTTTGAGGTTCTGGTAAATAAAAATATTTTTGTAAACTATTCCCGAATCCTAATCCTAATAAACCACCTGGACCGATCGCATATAATGATTGAATAATTTGGAAACCATCTCCTAGCGGATCCTCCCATGGGTTCAAAAAAGCTGTAATCCGACTAATTCTATATGGTGCAGAAGCAATCAAACCAATAAAACCCACTAACCCTAGAGCTCCTAAACCAAAAAAATGAGATAATCTAGCGCCTGCAGTAAAGACCATCACCATACAAGTTAATACTAATACCATACCTGTTCCTAAATCTGGCTGCAACATAATTAAACCAAAAGCAGTAAATATCAATAGAATGGAAGGTAAAAACCCTTTTTTGAACGATGTAATATATTTTTGATATTTGGCTAAGTGGGAAGCTAGGAAAATAATCAAACCTAATTTCATAAATTCTGACGGTTGAATACTAAATGCCCCAATTCCAATCCAACTTTGCGCTCCTCCTCTTATCATGCCAATGCCAGGTATTAAAACAAGAAATAATAAACAAAAACAAACTAGTAAAATCAGCTTTGCATACTTTTTCCATGTTGTATAAGGAACATTCATAATAAGCAACATAGCTATTACTCCAGTACCCGCAAATAACAGTTGTCGTTTTACATAATAGAGGGAATCAGAAAACTTATACGCTGACCAAACGTAAGATGAACTATAAACCATTACAACACCAATTACGAGCAATCCAATAATAACTCCCATTAAAATATAATCTGGTGAAGCATTTGTTGAACGGTTTGTTTTTTGTAGCAAAAATAACACCCCACTTTTGATTATTACCAGGGGGTGTTTAAAAAGGATGCATCAATAATAGAAATTCGTATAAGATTATTTTTGTTCGTGATTGTAAAATGAACCATCAACCAGTAAATATTTTCAGCGTAGGAGTAGACAATAATCATACGCCAAGGGAAGTAGTTTCCTTCGTCATTCGGTGATTACTGGTAAGCAATCTAACTTCTCAATACGTAAATAAGCTTTCCACATTGAAATAACTTCTAATTTCTAACACCCTTTTATTATCTATTAAACAAGCCCCTATACTAATGTATGCACGGCTTGTATAAACATGTCTCCTCTTTCTTCAAACGTGCGATATTGATCCCAGCTTGCACAAGCAGGTGATAACAATATGACATCATTAGGTTCAGATATTTCATAAGCTTCCTGTACTGCTGTTTGCACATTTTTAGTTACACGAATATCAGAAACTTGCGCTTTCATTCCCAAATTTTCTAGTTTTGAAGCAGTTTCACCAAATAATACCATTGCTTTCACGTGCTGCATATATGGTAGGAGTTCGTCAAAACCGTTACCACGGTCTAATCCTCCTGCAAGTAGAATAATAGGTTGATTAAAGGCTGATAAAGCTTTTTGCGTAGCTAGACAATTGGTAGCTTTTGAATCATTATAAAACAATCGCTCACGGTGATTTTCTACAAATTGTAATCTGTGTTTCACACCTGTAAACATACTTAACACTTTTTGAATTCCTTCATTTGTTGCTCCACTTAACTTAGCAGCTGCTACACTAGCTAAAATATTCTCGTAATTATGCGATCCTAATAAGACAATATCCTTACGTTCCATAATTTTTTCTTCTTTAAAGTAGATCGCTTCGTTGTCAAGCCAAGCCCCATCGCTCTGTTTCCTTTTAACAGAAAATGGTATTTTTTGCGCTTTTGCAAGTTTAATAGCCTTTAACAAATTTTTATCTTCTGCGTTATAAACAAGAAAATCATCTTTCGTTTGGTTTTTAAAAATATTATATTTTGCTTGTTTATAGTTTTCCCATGTTTTGTGATAATCTAGATGGGCTTTAAATATATTAAGTAGTACAGCAATTTTCGGTTTAAATTTCTCGACGCCCATTAATTGAAAAGATGATAGCTCTAGTACAAGATTCTCGTTTGGATGCAAATTTTTTGCCACTTCAGTTGCAACAATGCCAATATTCCCTGCAACTTTAACAGGTTTTTCACTTTGCTTTAGCATTTCAGTAGTTAAAGTCGTCGTCGTTGTTTTACCATTAGAACCTGTTATTCCAATAATTGGTCCGCTTGCCAATTGACCCGCTATTTCAATTTCAGTTATTACAGGTATTCCCCTTTGTTGGGCTGCTACAACAATAGGGTTATCATAGGAAATACCAGGGTTTTTAACGATGACTTCTATCCCATCTAAAACACGAATAGGGTGAGAGCCGAGAATTAACTCTCCCCCTATCTCTACCCCCATCTCTACCCTCATCTTATTTAATTGGTTTACATTTGCATCAGATTCTGTTGCATTTTGATCATTTATTCGCACTTTTTTCCCCTGTTCGAGTAATGTGGTTGCGGCTGCCGTACCGCTTTTCGCTAGCCCCAAAACTAAAACATGCTCATAAGGGAAATCTTTTAATTTTCTCAACTTATACCCACCTCAATATAAATTCCTAACGCGGCAAAAACAAGCCCTACTAGCCAAAAGGTTGTAACTACTCGCCATTCTGACCATCCCAAAAGCTCATAATGATGATGTAATGGGCTCATTTTAAATACTCTTTTTCCAGTTGTTTTAAATGATATAACTTGTATGATAACAGATAATGTTTCAATAACGAACACGCCGCCAATAACAACTAAAATAATTTCAAGTTTTGTTAAAATAGCAATGATCGCAATTGCTCCACCTAAGGCTAAAGAGCCGGTATCGCCCATAAAGACCTTCGCAGGGTGCGCATTAAATACTAAAAAGCCAAGTAAAGCACCAACGATGGCCAGCGCAAATATTGCTACCTCACTTTGTGGATATCCATACAATGCTAACACGGCAAATGCACCAAAAGCAATGGCAGCAGTACCAGCTAGCAAACCGTCTAATCCATCTGTTAAATTTACTGCATTAGATGCTCCAACAAGCATAACTATAATTAAAAGAGCATATGCCCAGCCAAGCTCTAATTGGAAGGTCGTTCCGGGTACAGATATATAAGTAGGAAAACCTTGTGCTTTTAAGACAAAATAAACAACCAGCGCAATAATAAGTTGCCCAAGTAATTTTTGCTTGGAAGTTAATCCGAGATTTCTTTTTTTCATTATTTTTATAAAATCATCCAAAAATCCAAGTAACCCGTATCCTACTAATACGAACAACAAAATCCACATTTCATAGTTAACCCCAACTGGATTTACTTTCCAACTCATAATGAGAGAGGTGATAACAATACTGAATACAATCATAATCCCTCCCATTGTCGGCGTCCCGGTTTTTTTTAGATGGGATTTAGGTCCTTCTTCTCTAATACTTTGCCCAAACTTCAATCTACGCAAAAATGGAATAAAAATAGGAGATAAAAGGACGGTAATTAAAAACGCTATTAAAATAGTTACCATTAACATAGTGATATTCATTACTTTTCCTCCTTCGTTAGAAACCGTCCATCAATTCATTGACTATCGTTTTAATTCAGCTAAAATCGATTCAAATTTTAGGCCTCTCGATGCTTTAAATAATATAATTGCCTCTTCATGTAAATGGGGTTTTATATCATGAAGCAATTCAGCCTTATTCGTATAATGTGCAGCAGAAATATTGCTTCCTTGTTCTATTACTGCCTCTGTAATATATTTAGAAGCTTCACCATATGTGTAGACATTTGTAATTGGATTTTCGATGACAGCAGCTACAGATCGATGAATCGCCTCTGTATGTGCTCCTAATTCTAAAATATCCCCTAAAACAAGAATTTTTTCAGAATAATCTTCAAGCTGTTTTATTACTTCAATGGCAGCCTTCATAGAAGTTGCCGAAGCATTATAAGCATCATTAATTAACGTCACACCATTTTTTCCGTTTATCTTTTCAAAGCGCATTCCTGTCTTTTTAATATGATAAAAAGCCAATTGAATCTGTTCTACATCGATGTTCATACAAATTGCAACAGAAATTGCTAACGTAGCATTTTTAGCATGGTGTTTTCCTAAAAACGGAATCGTGTATGACGTAGCTTTGTTTATTATAAACGATGTTGCGTTGTCTTGTATATAAACCTTTGTTATTTGATATATGTTATGTTCTGCAAAACCACAAGTAATCAGCTTTTTTTGACCATGACAATGCTGCAATAAAGGTTCATCACCATCTATAATAAGCGCTCCTTTATCGCTTAATCCAAGTAAAATTTCTAATTTAGCCTTCGCTATATTTTCTCTAGAGCCTAGAAACTCAATATGAGATTCACCAATATTAGTAATTATTGCATAATCTGGTTTAGCTATATTGGTTAATACTTTTACTTCACCAGCATGGTTCATTCCCATTTCAACAACTAAAACTTCGGTATCTGGCTTCATTGATAAGATGGTCAGTGGGACACCGATGTGATTATTAAGGTTCCCTTGCGTATAATGAGTCCGATAGGTCGTTTGCATAATAGCTGCAACCATATCCTTCGTAGATGTTTTACCATTTGACCCCGTAATACCAATCACAACTGGATTGATTTTCTCGCGATAGGCAGTAGCCAGTTTTTGTAAAGCAGCCAACGTATCTTCTACATAGAAGACCATTAATGAAGAAGATACAGCTTCAGGAAGCTCTTTTTGCTCACTCCATAAAACGGCAATAGCTCCGTTATCTACTGCTTGCAATACATAATCATGGCCATCAAAATTTTCACCAATAATCGGTACGAATAAACCATTGGTCATTTCTGTACGACTGTCGGTATAAACGCCATGAATCGTTTGTTGATTCGCACTTCCTTTATAATCCAAAAACACATGAGTAAGCCAATTCACCGTAAACATTAGGCACGCTCCTTAGCTAGAATGGCTTGACGAGCAACTTCACGGTCGTCAAAATCATATTTTGTATGGCCTATTTGCTGATACGTTTCATGCCCTTTTCCCGCAATGATAATCACGTCATCTTCTGTTGCTTGGTTTATCGCTTCCTGAATAGCAACTTTTCGATCAGCAATGACGTCAAATGCTGTATCTTGATCTAATCCACTCGTCATATCTTCAAGAATAGCTAATGGATCTTCTGTTCTCGGGTTATCAGAAGTGAAGATCGGCTTATCAGCATACTTTACTGCTATTTCAGCCATTAAAGGGCGCTTGGTTCGATCCCTGTCACCACCACAACCAACGACGACAAAAACACGATTTTCAGCAAACTCCTTCACCGTCTGTAATACGTTCTCTAACGAATCAGGTGTATGTGCATAATCTACAATGACAGCAAAAGACTGTCCTTCATTTACAGGCTCAAAGCGTCCATTAATGCCTTCAATTTGCTTGAACGCTTGTTGGATCGTATCCAAAGGAATGTTAGAAGCTATCGCCGTAGCAGAAGCTGCTAACATGTTATAAACGTTAAACATTCCCATTAATTTGCTTTCAATTCGAATATTACCTACTGGAGTGTTCAAATGAAAGTGGGTTCCAGCAGCACCTAGTTCAATATCTTTCGCCATCACTTGGGAAGCTTGATGTATGCCATACGTTAACACCTGTTGTGCTGTGCTTTGTTTTAGCACATCGCTCGCCGCTTCATCCTGATTAATAATGGCGTATTTACGCCTAGTATGATTATAATTGTTACCCATTTGTGCAAACAAAAGGCTCTTTGCTCGCAAATAATCGTCCATATCTTTATGAAAATCTAAATGATCCTGAGAAAGATTTGTAAACACAGCAATATCATAATTACAGCCATGTACTCTTCCTTGAACAAGTGCATGGGAAGATACTTCCATAATCGCTTTGTCTACATTCTGTTGAACCATTTTATTAAATGTCTGTTGCAAAAAAAGCGCATCAGGAGTGGTGTTAACTACCGGATACGTCTCATCGCCGATTTTCATATGTATCGTACCAATAACACCTGTTTTTTGTTTCGCTAACTGAAATATCGTTTCTAGTAAGTAGGTTACTGTTGTTTTACCATTCGTTCCCGTAATACCAATTA
Source organism: Virgibacillus sp. (assembly GCF_013393565.1). NCBI lineage: Bacteria > Bacillati > Bacillota > Bacilli > Caryophanales > Bacillaceae > Virgibacillus > Virgibacillus sp. The sequence goes on along the minus strand of NZ_JABXHF010000012.1, from coordinate 29,587 downwards.
GGGCAAGCTTGTCAGTGGGATTATCGTAAAATTCCACAGCAAGCATGGATAGAGCTCGATGTGTATCTGGAACTACTATAGTTGGTAGCTTCGTGTTCACAGATTTTTCTGCTATAATAGCTACTGCCCCATTAGCTTCGGCCTGAGGAACAAAATCATGACCATCCACCGTATATCCAGATATACATATAAATACATCTCCAGGCTCTACCTTTCGAGAATCCATAACAATACGGTTAACGGTTAGTTTTGCCATATGGTCTGTTGTGTGATAAAAAGGTATACTCGTTAATAATTCCTCTAAGTTCATTCGTAACATCCCATTCTTCATTGAATTATCTCATTATAACATTCTTCTTGTAAATGACTTTTAAGAGGGTGAAAACACCCTCTTTCTTTTTCGCCTATCTATTATAGCAAATTTAAATGTGTTTAACGATTATTTTCTGCTAAATACACTCTGATTTTTGATCCTTGCTCCACTTTCGTCCCTGGTTTAGGCGCTTGATCTACAATGTAGTCGCCATCACCACTTGTTTCGATGGATAAATTGGTCATATATTCCTGCAAATCTTTCTTCTTCATTCCCTTCACATCGGGCACCTCAATTTTAGGCTGTTCTGGCCATTGATAATCCTTTTCAATACCTTCTGTTCGCGGTTTTACATCCATTGCCCTTAGGCTATCTCCAATAATTGTTCCTACCACAGGGGCAGCCACAACCCCACCAAATTGCACTGCATTTTTTGGATTATCTACAGCAACATATACAACAATTTCAGGATCATCAGCTGGGGCAAAACCAATAAAAGAAACGACATAGTTATTTTCCATATATCTTCCATCCGGACCAACTTTTTGCGCTGTTCCAGTTTTTCCACCTACTCTATACCCATCGACATATGCAGGGCGCCCAGTTCCTTGAGCTACTACACTTTCCAAAGCATGACGTATTTCATTGGAAGTATCTTCAGAAATAACTCTCTTTTTCATGGTCGGTTTAACTTGCTTTTGGACAGACTGAGTCGTTGAATTAATCCATTCTTCTGCAATATACGGCTCATATAAGAATCCTCCATTCACCGCTGCAGATACAGCCATTACTTGCTGAATTGGGGTTACCGAAACACCTTGACCGAAAGCTGTAGTAGCTAATTCAACTGGCCCAACATTTTCAGGTTTAAATAAAATCCCAGTACCCTCTCCTTGCAAATCAATTCCTGTTTTCTTTCCAAAACCAAACAGATCAATATACGAAAATAGTTTATCTTTTCCTAGCTTTTGACCAAGACTCACAAATCCTGGGTTACACGAGTTTTGCACTACTTCTAAATAGCTTTGGTGTCCATGTCCCCCACTTTTCCAACAATGTAATTCCGAACCTCCCACAGAGATATCGCCATCATCATGGTAATGGTCTTTATTTAAATCAACCACTTCTTCCTCTAATGCAGCAGCAAGTGTAATAATCTTAAATGTAGACCCAGGCTCATACGTACTCCAAATTGGTAAATTACGGTCAAAGATATCAGAGTCCACTTCCTGATATTTTTCCGGATGAAAGTTTGGCCTAGATGTCATCCCAAGTACACCACCAGTCTTCGGATTAACAGCAATTGCCACTGCACCATCTGGGTTATATTTTGAGGCAACTAAATCCAATTCTCTTTCCATAATCGTTTGCACGCGTGTATCAATCGTTGTTTTTAAATCAAGCCCATCTTCTGGTTCGGAGTATATATCTGCTAAGCGTTCCAGTCTTCTACCTTTAGCATCAGAATAAAATGATAAACTACCTTTATTTCCGCTAAGTTGTTCATCATAAAATAATTCCAAGCCCATTAGACCTTGATTATCTATCCCTGCAAAACCGAGGACATGAGATAAATCATCTCCAAACGGATAATGACGTTTTGAGTCTTTTGATAAATATACGCCATTCATATCTAATGTTCTAATTGCTAGCTCTTGTTTTTCGTTAATTTTTCTACCTTCCGGGTGAATATTTACACTTGAAGCATTCTTCGTAACATACTCAAACGCTTCATCCTCTGACATTTGTAAAATGGAGGCTAGTTTTTGAGCTGTTTTTTCAGCGTCATCTATCTGTCTAGGAACAACGACCACAGATGGAGCTGTTACATTTTCGGCTAGTACCTCTCCATTACGATCAAGAATTTTTCCTCTTTCTGGTTCAAATTCAATATCTCGCGTCCATAATTCTGTAGCTTGTCCCATCAACTCATCGCCAATTACAAATTGGACATAACCTAAACGAATATCGATAATAACAAACACCAATATTCCAATAAGAAAAACAGTGACAATCCTCTTTTTTGTAGTCACAGCAGATACACGTTTCATACTACATCTCCTTTTTAAAGACATGCTTGTATCCACTATATGAATAATAAAAAAGGATTAGAACACTGTTCTTTGTTATTTGTCGGTCTCCACAACGTATAGCAAGAAGGCCCCTTCAACTAATCTTTATTCTTTTTATTGTTTGGTAGTTCCAGCTCTATGCCAAGGTAATCTTTTGATTTAACAGCTGTTCCCGCTTTAATACTTTGGGTTTTAACATAACCATCACCAAACGTTTCTGTCTTTAATTCTAACAAACTAGACAGTTTTAGAGCATCGCGAAGTGACCAGCCGATTATGTTTGGCATTTTAGGTTTTTCCGTAATCATAATAATATGATCATTCGGCAACACTCGATCTCCTTTTTGTACATTACTTGAAACGACTTTACCTTTACCAACTGACGTTACACGTAAACCCTTTTTCGTCAATTCTTGTTTTAGAGTTTCTGAACTCTTCCCTATGAGTTCTGGGATTTTTATATGTTTTATTTGATCTGATTCTTGTTTATCTGGATCAATGTTTAAATAATGCAAGCCATTCTCCATCACATTTTTAAAAATAAATGCTACCGGGTCAGATCCCCTTTCCAAAGATCCATCTTCTTTTTCACCTAACTTTGGTTGTTTAACAGATACATACATCATTAATTGAGGGTCATCAATGGGTGCCATTCCTAAAAAGGAAAAAATATAATTTTCTCTACCTGTTAAATAACCACCTTTAGGATTAGGAATTTGCGCTGTCCCTGTTTTTCCACCAACTTTATAGCTCTTTAATCGGTAATCTTTACCAGTTGCGTGTTCTCCATTAACTGCCTGATCCAGAAGCTTAAGCACTTGTTGAGACGTTTCTTTAGAAATGGGGTCACCAACCACATCCGTTTTTTTTTCTTTTGTTGGCTTCTCTGTATTAGAACTTGTAATCTTATTAATAATATAAGGCTTTACCATTTTTCCATCGTTGGCAATAGCAGTGGCCGCCTTCATTTGTTGCATTGGAGTCATGGTTGTACCTTGACCAAATGCTGTAGTTAACTTTTCTGCTGGCCAATTATATAATATTTTGCCAATCACTTCATTTGGTAGATCAATATTTGTCTTTTGATCGAAATGAAAGGCTTTTAAATACTCAAGATATTTATCAGATCCAATTTTTTCCCACACAAGTTTAGACGCGGCGACATTAGAAGAACGCTCAAACCCTTCATTGTATGAAATAGGTCCCCAACCATTTCCGCCATTATGATCACGAATAGGTGTTATTTGCTCATTGGGTTGATAGCGACCTGACTTATATGCTTCCGTTCCATTATAAACGCCTTCTTCTATCGCAGCCGCCCAAGTAAACATTTTCATTGTAGATCCAGGCTCAAATGGCGTCGATACAACATCATTATACCAATTTTCTACATTTTTAGGGTTATTTGGGTTATAACTTGGACGATTTCCCATTGCTATAACCTCTCCAGTCTTAGGATTCATCACTACTGCTGAAATACGTTCAGGTTCGTATTTCTTTTCAACTTGAGTTAAAGTATCTTCTAGTAAGGTCTGTATTTTTTGGTCGATCGTTAAATAGATATTTCCGCCATCCTCATTTTTCTTTACTATTTCTTTTGGATCAAGTAGTTTCTTATTATATTTATCACGTTGAAAAGCAATGTAACCATCTTCCCCACTTAAATGTTTATCCATTTCTTTCTCAATTCCAGTAACACCTTGCATTTTTTGCTTTGTAGTACTTTCTTGCTTATCCTTTACGTCCATCTCTTTCGCAAAACCAATTATTTGGGACGCAAAGGTGCCGTTCGGGTATGAGCGAACAGACTCTTCCCTGAAAAGAATCCCTGGCAAATGAAGTTCCTCAATTTCCTCTTTCTTTTGTAAAGACAAATCTCTACCTTTCTTACCAAATTCAACTTGGAAGCGATCGTTATCTATCCCTTCCTGCAAGCGAGCTAGTATGTCTTTTTCCTCCATATCTAATAGAGGAGCTAATTTTTTTGCTGTTTTCTCTGTTTCCTTAACATGTCTTGGTTCTTCTGCCCCATCAGAATATGTTTCATCGACTATTGCGTACATTCTATAGCTTGTTTGATCGTAGGCAAGTGTCATTCCGTTGTTATCAAATATCTTCCCGCGCTCTGCTGGGAGTTCATACGATGTTGTTCGTTGCTTGTCAGCCCATGCTTCTAAAGAAACCCCATCAATTTCCGCAGTAGCTTGTATATAAAGAAATCTTCCTGATAATGTTAAAAATATACCCACAAAAAGAATGATAAAAATACCTGCCATAAAATGCGTTGTTTTGTTTTTCCTCATAACCTATCTATTCTCCTTGAATAATTATTCATCGATAGATTTTGCTTGCTTCACTTTTGCATCTTGAACTTGAAAACCGTTTTTCTTAGCAATGTCAATGATGCGCTCTGGTCGGCTTAACGAATTAATTTCATCTTTTAATAAATCATTCTCAGATTGTTGTACTTTTACTTTATTCTCTAGCTCTTGCATCTCGCGATTAATCGAGTCTGTGGATGAAGTAAATGAAACCATGTAGATACTGGCCGCTATAATAATTAGCCCAATAAGACTGTAAATGATTTTTTCACCTTTTGTTATCCAACCTTGCTTGGTAACTTTTACTGGAACCGATTGTTCCTGGGTCTTTTGCGGTTTTAGTTGCTCCCAGCTTCTTGCATGATTTGCACTCATTATTTTCTCCACCCTTCTTTATAAGTAAAATCGTCTTTCCATTCGGCTACTTTTTCAGCAACTCGAAGCTTAGCAGATCGTGATCTTCTATTTACATCCAGTTCATTCTCTGTTGCAACAATTGGTTTTCTTGTAACTAAACGAAAAGGAGCTTCATTTTCTTTTGGTAAAACTGGTAAATTACGTGGAGTTTCTTTGTCTGTACTCCATTTTTTAAAAGCTTGCTTACAAAGTCTATCCTCTAAAGAATGGAAAGTAATAACTGCTATTCGTCCGTTTATTCCTGTTACTTTTGCCGCTTGATGAAGGGCATCATTAAATACACCTAGTTCATCATTGACGGCAATTCTTAATGCTTGAAACACCCGTTTAGCTGGATGGCCGCCTTTACGTCGTGCGGGGGCAGGAATTGCTTCCTTAATTATTTCTACTAATTGATATGTCGTCTCAATCGGCGCTTTTTTTCTATGTTCTTCTATTTTTCTGGCGATTTGCTTAGAAAACTTTTCCTCTCCGTATTGAAAGAAAATCTTCACTAAAGCTTGATAATCCCAATAATTAACTACAAAATAAGCGTCAAGTTTTTGCTGTTGATTCATTCGCATGTCTAACTTAGCGTTATGTTGATAACTAAAACCGCGATCTCCTTTATCGAGCTGTGGTGAAGATACACCCAAATCAAATAAGACTCCATCTACTTTGTGAATATTTTCTTTTGATAATACAACCTCTAGTTCACTAAAATTAGCATGAATAAATCTTATACGTTCCTTATAAGACTGCAAACGACTTTTTGCTGCCTGTAATGCATGGATATCTTGATCAAAACCAAGTAACAAACCATCTTGATTTAACATGGAAGCTATCACTTCTGCATGTCCACCGCCACCTAGTGTACAATCTACATACACCCCATCTGGTTTAATGGCAAGGCCTTCTATGGTCTCATTTTTTAACACACTTTTATGATCAAACATATAAACACCCTGTTCCCTTTCAAGCAAGCTAGTGTGTTAGTCCATTTTATCGCTAAAAGAACTAGCACAATTGCTTTAGATATCAAAATCCATTAAATTCTCAGCGATTTCAGCGAAAGATTCTTCAGAGTCTGTAACGTAAGATTCCCACTGTTCACTGGACCATATTTCTATGCGATTCGAAACACCAATAACAACACATTCTTTTTCAATGCCTGCATAGTTTCGTAATGATTGTGGAATATTTATTCTTCCCTGTTTATCAATTTCACATTCTACTGCGCCAGAAAAGAAGAACCTTGTAAACGCTCTGGCATCTTTTTTCGTTAGTGGGAGTTTTTTTAATTTTTCTTCTAATATGCTCCATTCTTCCATGGGGTACACAAATAAACATTGATCCAGCCCTCGGGTCACAACAAAGCTATCTCCAAGCTGGTCTCGAAACTTGGAAGGAACAATTATTCTTCCTTTTGCATCAATGTTATGTTGGAATTCACCCATAAACATATAGTCCGCCCACCTTCGTATACCCTATATTACCACATCCCCCCACTATTCACCACCAATTTTTTTATTATTGCTTTAGTTAGCTTGAAAATGGACATTTATACCTATTTAAAAGAACAAAGAAAAGACTGCCATAATAATAATGACAGCCTTTTTACATACAATTTATTTCAAGTGGGAGAAAGTAGCGCTTCAAAGCTAAGAACAAGCCCCTCTCCACAACATAGAATGTAAACTTATCTTTGGCCCCTTGAACGAATAACTTAAAGGTAAACAAGATAGTGGGAATTGTTAAAGGAATATGTATACTGTAACAATCGGTTTGTAAATGACATACCATACATATTTAACCAAGGAAGAGGATTCCAAATACGTTCTTGTAATCCATTTTCTGGGTGGAGCGTACATTCCAGTAAATCAAATGTGGCTAAATCATTTTGATACTGTAATTGCAGTTCCTTTATTAAGCGATTTTCTAAATATTGGATATGATTTTGAATATAGTCCAAATTCTTATTAGCTAACGCCCCTAAATCACTCCTCATAGAAGCAGCTAGATGACGCATGGGAGCATGAACTTTAGTTATTTGTTCTTGTACTTCCTGAGTAATTGTTTTTATGGAAGGATACGATGTTGTTGCTAGCCACTTCTCTTTTACTTCACGCACACCTTCATTAATCACTTGTTCTGCACTTAGTTGACAATGGGATAATAATTTATCAGTCGTACGATCAATAATGGATAAAGATAGCCTAGGTACCACTGGCGGCATTTTCATTTGCAAGTGATGAAATGCTGTCTTCAATGTAGACCAATAGCTTATTTCACCAGGTCCTGCTATAAATGCAAGGTTTGGAAATAATTTTTCTTGCATTAAGGGACGAGTAACTACATTATTATTTAATTTTTCTGGCGTATCTTTAGCAATTTGCTTTAGTTGTTCCGTTGTAAAATATATACTGTTCTGTTTGTTCGTCCATCCTTTTTCCTTCGATCGTTGCAACAATATGCGCTCACCATTCTCATAATAGAACAGATGGCCATCTACGGGTGTCGCAGATAGACCTACGGTGTAGCCTAAAGATTGTAATTGATCTAAGGAATCGCACACTGCTTTACTTATCTCTGGTTGACTTTCCACCATTTCCACAAAGTAATCACTTTCTAACTGGCGTACAGACTTATTTCCAGAATCGATTAGTACTACCCCTTCTTTAGGAAATAGACAGAAAATAAGTTTAGCAAAGAAATCAACAAACGTATGTGAAGATGATAAGCAGCTAATTATTTCATGGTACAACGTTTTTGTATGATTCGTCTCGCTTAATTGTTCAAATAATTTATCCAACCACTGCTTCAGTTTCGCGTGGTCCATTTCCATATCCGTTAAAGATGTTTTGGTTTGCAAATGTTGCTTTAATATATTTTTTTGTATTTGATGTTCTTTACACATATAAACATGATTCACTTCTGCAAAATCATGATCTTCCCCTGCTATCCAAAAAACAGGTATGACTGGTACGCCTAACTCCGCTTCCTGTTCCCTTGCTAGCTGAATAATTGAAATTAGTTTATTAATCGTATATAGCGGCCCTGTTAGGAGACCAGCTTGCTGCCCACCGATAACGGTCACAGCTTGTGACTGACGTAATCTTTGAATGTTTTTCTGCGTGCTTTCAGGAGCTTGCCATTGTTTGTTTATGGACTGTAAAACATCACATAACTCCTGACGCTTATAAACGTTTTTTTGCAGATCATGATACCTATGCTTCCATTCACCGAATGCAGCGTAATCAAAAAACGAATGAATACTCGCCTCATTATTACGATAATCTTTCATTAAATTACTTTGTTGCTTTAAATTTATAGGTTCGATCCGCATCGATTCAAGCTCCTTTATATGTAATCTCCTCCATGTATTGTACATAATAATTTTAAAAATTTCATGCGATCTGTTCGAGCTTGATTCAGAAGTCTATTTGAACAAGCCATAGAAAATATAGAATTTCTATGGTTAACAGTATGAGCAAGACAATGGCGCTTCATCGCCATAAAACTTGGCAATAGCCAAGTTTTTCTAATGGTATCAACTTAAAAGCTCATTATTTCCTACACAGAAAAAAAGATACGTTGTATGATCCCTGTAACAATTAACAGTCCATATAACGTAATAAACAGTAAAAACATCAGTCGCCAAACTATTCTAATAGCTTTACTTAAAAGGACTTCCGTTCTCTTCTTCCACTGGAAAATAAGAACACCCACCAAAAGGAGTAGAAAAAGAATAATAATAGCAGCCGTCAACGACATGCCTATAACCATGTCTATCATTAATGTTACAGCTATCAAGTATAAAGGTGTAGTTACATATACTGCCAGATGAAAAGATTTGATTTTTTGCTCTGTTAACTTATAACTACAAACATACACAATCCATGTCGCTAAAAAAGGTAGAGAAATAAAAAAAGCAATAATATACATTATTCCATTCAACATAATATTCTTTCCTCCAATATACCACTGCTGTTATTATACTAATAGAAGTACTTTAATTCATCTATTTTATAAATAAGAACAGAAATGTGTTCAACAAACATGAATGCGCTTCACTTTATTTTCATCTTTACTTTTTTTATATTATAATAAATTCATAGAAAAGCAAAAATAATTCTATAAAAACTGGGCTTACACCAAGACATTATGGTGGAACTTGTAGGTTTTTCTTATACTATAGGTGCGAAGTTTTAAACTTTTATATAGTGTAAAAAGGGAATTATTTTATTTGCAAGGGGGTAGAAAGATGGACAAAGTGAAAGTTGAAAAGCTTTTGATCAATTATAAGACATTGGAGAAGTTTAAACATTTTAAAGAGTACGGCAATCAAGAATTATCTATGTTAGAAGATTTGGAGAACAATTTGGTGGAAAACCAAAGTGATTCACCTTTTTACGGAATTTATATTGGCGACAGTATAATTGCTCGTATGAGCCTCTATAGAGTCAATCGAAAGTATGACTTTTATTTTGACCCACCTCAAGATTATCTAACTTTGTGGAAATTAGAAGTTCTTCCAGAATACCAAGGAAAAGGATATGGCAAAGCGTTAGTAGATTTTGCGAAAAGTTATCAATTACCAATAAAAACAAACCCTAGAATTAACTCTCATGCCTTTTGGGAAAAAATGGGCTTTCAAAAGGCGCAGTACAAAATGGAACGAGATTTGGGAGAAAATCCACTGATTTGGATGCCAGCAGGTGTGAAAGAAAACCACATAAAGGAGCAAGATGAAGCTTAGAAAAACGTGGCTTACCGCCAAATCTTTATGGCGGAAGCTGTAGTTTTTCTTATACTATAAACCCTAAAATCTTTATACTTTCCTATAGTGCTTGTAAAGAACTAGAGACATGAATTATCTTGCATTCATGTCTTCGTTCCTTTTTCCAGTTGTACATAATGGAATATAGATGATGCCAAATAGAGGCCATTCACTCTTGGTTAGGCTTTTCAGTAACAACAGATTTCAATAAGGCAGCCATCTCTTGCCATGCCTTTTCATAGCGAAGCAAAATGTATTTTAATTCCTCGTTTTCTTTCTGTAGTTTTTTTAGATGTAATTCATGTTCATTCAGATGCTCCGATGCAATCTGTTCATTCCCAGCTTTAATTCTTTCTAATAGCGAAATGACAGTTTGAAGCGGATCTTGGTTCCCTGCTTCTGGAACAGGCCAGCTATAATTAATATTTTCACTCTTACGCTCTTCTTTTGCTCGTTGAACCTCATTTTGATATTGTTTTCGAATTGTTGCATTCCATCTAAATCCACAGGCTGCAGGAGTTCTAGACAGTCTATGAGCTACTTCCCTAAATGCTTCCAACTGGGTCTTTCCTTCTTTTATATAACGTAGAACGGTTTCTGCTAATAGGACATCCTCATCTTTCGTCCATGCGTCTTGCCTTGTAACATTCATAACACCCCTCCTTATACATTTGCTATCAATGTATGCAAAAACTAGGAGTGGTAGAATAAAAGGTTTGTGTTTTTCTTTAAAAAATTGCCCATACTTTTCTCTAAAACATCATTTCTACGCAAGTGAAGCTACAATTACAAAAGCTATAATCCTTTCCATAGATAATAAACTAGGCACATGAAAATATTAGAAAAATTGGCTTCTCCCCAAGTCTAATGGTGAAAGCCTTTATTTTTCTTATACTATAACCGACCAAAAAAATTTTATACGTTCCTATAGTGGAACAAATAACATGTAACAGATACGTTTATTATATTCCAGGTAGATTAAAAGGCAAGCCACGTTTGTGACCTGCCCCAAACTTACAATGCATATGAAATGAAAAAGATCCAAGAATTATAAAGTTTCTCAGATCTTTGACTCAACATGTTAGAATTACATTTTATTATTGACTGACTACTTCTTTACCATCGTAGTGACCACATGCTTTACAAACGTGGTGCGGTTTCGTCAACTCCCCACAATTTGAACATTCTACCATGCCAGGCACATGTAATTTTTTATGCGTACGACGTTGGTTTTTCACCTTTTTTGAAGTTCTTCTTTTAGGTACTGCCATGACTTACACCTCCTTCATAGAAAGATAAGATAAACTTAATCGTTCTTCTCATCTTTATTAAACAATGATTCCAATTTCCTAAAACGCTCATCTATTGATTTTGCGTTATTTTGTTTGGAAGTAAATTGCCAGCCTTTACCTTCTGTTATATAATCAGGTCGACTGTTTTCTTCCTCTGAAAATACGCGATACGGAACCTCTAGCAAGATATTTTCCTTAATTAACGGGGTTAAATCAAGCACCTCTCCATCAATTGGGTGAATTTCAGCTTCGATTTCAGCTTCCGATCTATATAACGACGTTGTAAATACTTCATCTGTTTGGATAGCAAACGGATAATGAACATCTTCTAACGTTCGGGCACACGGAAGCACCATTTCACCGTGAATACGTAAGGAAAAAATAATATTATCTCCTTGAAAAAAACACGTTCCTTGAACTTCTACTTCGCCAATATGACGAATATCGTTGTTCATCTCTTCCAATTCGGAAACATCTTCCGTTTCTGAAAAAGTAAAAGGTTCCTTATAAGCATTCTTCTTTAATTGAGCTAACGCAAATTTCATAGTTCTCACCTCAAGGCAACAAGAGTAATTTTAAAAGAAAAACATGATTTTGTCAACATATTCTCTTTACACATTTCCTATCTTACCCAATTCTATTCCACTATAACATATAGATAAACAAGACACACACTTATCATTGAAACTGTATGTATCAAGTTTTTCTCTACATAGTTATAACCCCATTGTTTTGCGTTATAGATAAAGTATAAGATTTTTAAGAAAAACCATGCATGCAAAATGCAGCTAGCTTAATAATATCAACTGCACTATTAATTACTGGCCTGCTTTTTCACAAACCTAGAACCTGGTATTCCTTTGTTTCATTCATATAACCTTATGAATGAATTCCATGAGAAGGACTCTGTCAAAATGTGTTTGCCAGCTAAGCATACGTTTTATAATGAAGCATCTTCTCTTTTTCCGCTAACAATTAGTCTTCATATCAGACAGGGAAATATTTATATATATTAAAATTCCTTTCATGTTCAATTAGCTTTTCTAATACACCGATTTCATGCATGCACATATCATCCTATTCTGATACAATTAAAATTAACTTAAATCCTTTAAGATTTTAACAATGAAACAAATGGTTGATAATGCATATTGTACGTATTTAAACAGATAGTTAAGAACTATTTTAGGAGTTGATAAAATGAACGCATGCGGATTAATTGTTGAATACAATCCTTTTCATAATGGACATGTTTATCACGTACAACATGCAAAAAAACTAGCTAAAACAGATTGTATCATCGCTGTTATGAGTGGTTCGTTCTTACAGCGTGGAGAGCCAGCAATGATAGATAAATTTCATCGAGCAAAAGCTGCCCTAGGAGAAGGCGTTGATATTGTAATCGAACTTCCTTACACTTTCGCCGTTCAAAGCAGTGAGTTGTTCGCGAAAGGAGCAGTCCTTGCACTCCATGCTCTACAAGTTTCCAGTATTTGTTTTGGCAGTGAATCAGGAGACATTAACCATTTCAAAGAAAGTTACCAAAAGCTAACGAAACATATCGATACATACCAAGCGGCACTTAAACAGAATTTGAATAGAGGGTTAGCTTTTCCTGAAGCAAGTAAAAAAGCGTATGAAATAATTGGGCTTTCTTCTATGAATTTAACTCAACCAAATAATATACTAGGCTTTAGCTATTTGAAAACAATTTATGACTATCATTTACCTATTCAACCACTGACCATTCAAAGAACGCAAAGTGGTTATCATGATAAAACCATTCATGGATCCATTGCAAGTGCTACGAGTATTCGAGAAGCCATACAAAAAGAAGGTTCGATCTCTGCATCTATTCGCAATACCATCCCGCAAACAACGTATGAACAGTTAATTGCTTATAAACGAACAGCTTCTACTTGGCATACATGGGAAGCATATTTCTCTTTGCTTCACTATCGTGTTTCTACGATGAGCGTCCAAGAACTTTCTTTAATCCAAGGTGTAGACGAGGGGCTAGAGTATCGCATTAAAAAAACCGCGAAACATGCCCATACATTTCAAGATTGGATGGAAAAGCTAAAAACAAAAAGGTATACATGGACACGTTTACAACGCATGTGTGTACATATCTTAACCAACACAAAAAAAAGTGACATAGAAGCGTTAAATGATTTAACTGCGATACCGTATGTACGTATTCTCGGCTTTACAAAACAAGGACAAAAATACTTGCATGAGCGAAAAAAGACCTTGATAACGCCTATTATCCATCAAATGAGCCGGAACATGCATCCAATGCTACAAATGGAAGAAAAAGCAAGCAATGCCTATTATAGTATTTTGCCCATAGCGACAAAACAAAATTTGCTCAAGCAAGAGCGCTCCCCTCTATCTAGCTAAGATTAGAAAGACTTAGCTTATCACCAAATTTTTATAGTGGAACCTTTCCTGGAAATTTCTTGAATAAAACAAAAGACCTACCCTTCAAACATACTCGGGGGCAGGTCTTTTCACTATTTTAATTCTTCTAAATAAGTAATCGCGTCCTTAAACGTGTCTACTGGAACAATTTCCATATCCGTTTCAATTTCTTTTGCTTTTTCTAAAGCAATTTGATAATTGGACCCTTCTTTTCCTTGTTCGTTAGGAGCGAAAAATATATCTACCCCTTCCCTATCTGCAGCAACTACTTTTTTATCAATCCCGCCAATGCGATACACATTGCCGTCATAATCAATTTCTCCAGTACCTGCAATTTCATAACCGTGTGTGATGTCCTCTTCTGTCAATTGATCATAAATTTCCAATGCAAACATTAAACCAGCACTAGGACCACCAATCTGGCCACTAGAGAACTTCACTTCTGGATCAACAGAAACAGCCCGATCTGTTACTAACTGAATGCCAATGCCAGGTTTATTATCTAAATCTTTTAATGCTTCTAAAGTAATTGATTCCGTCATCGTTTTTTCTTCACGGACAAATTTAACAGTTATACTGTCACCAACTTGCTTCGTTCCAATATAATCGAGCAAATCATCAGCTTGGTTCACCTTTTTATCGTCTATCCCTATAATGCGATCGCCCATCTCTAACTTACCTTCTGCCGGCATGCTTTCTACAACCATTGCAACATATACCCCGTTAAAATCAATGGAAATCTCCTTATCCGCTGATTGGTAGGCTACTACCGTGGAAGCCTCTTGAGAATTTTCCATCATTTGTAACTGTACATGCATATATTCATCATCTGTGATCCCTTCAGGAAATACTTCATCAATTGGTAGCACATCATGATGAGGTAATATTTTCGCCAAAAGAAACTGCATAGGGGTAGCTTTAGCACCACTAACTGTTACTAAATGCATATCTCCTTCACTAGCAAAACCATCTTCAACTTCAACAATCGGGTTGAGGGCATCAGCTCCGCCAGGTTTGTAAATATAATACGGTAATTGAAATATTGCTAAAAAATAAACTGCTACGACAACCAACAATATATGTATAATATACTTTTTTTTCATTATCTTCCCTCCGCATACGAATTCTTACCCTAACATAGTGATATCTAACATCCACTCCAAATATGTATGCGTTATATCACACCATGCTACAATTCTTTTCCATAGACTTTCTCCTTAAACGCAAGATAATCACTCAACTAAAAACTCAGATCTTTACCCCGACTTTTAAAAACAATTTCAAAGGCAATATTACATCACTTATGAAAGTATTGGCATAAAATCAGGATACTAAAGCGTATATTTAAGTATACTCGTATTTAAAAAACTTTCTTACCGCTAATTCTTTATGAAGGAAGCTACCGTTTTTCTTATATTACAACCCTTAAAACTTTCTGCTTTTTATAGTACAAAAAACCGAGTGAACATATTTACACAAGAAACGATATTCCAATTTTACTACTAACATTTAAATAAGTACAGAGTAAGGAAAAAATGGTGGGAGGCACTACTTTTGGCACAAATATTAAAAACAATCCTTTATTCTATTACCACTATATTTATTGCCATATCTTTAATAAGATTTCCAGATCAATCATTGGAAGCAAGCATTCGTGGATTAAATCTTTGGTGGGAGGTCGTGTTCCCTTCGCTACTCCCCTTTTTCATCATCGCTGAATTGCTAATTAGTTTTGGTGTCGTTCAATTCATAGGTGTTTTATTCGAGCCAGTTATGCGCCCTTTGTTTAACGTACCTGGTACAGGCAGTTTCGGTTGGTTTATGGGCATGGCTAGCGGCTACCCGACAGGAGCCAAAATAGCTACTCGATTAAGGGAAGAACAACAATTAACAAGAATTGAAGCCGAGAGATTAGTAGCTTTTACAAATGCGTCAAGCCCACTATTTATTTTCGCTGCTATTTCTGTAGGTTTTTTTCAAAATGCTTCTTTAGGCGTATTACTTGCAGTATGCCATTATTTGGGTAATACATTTGTCGGAATTTGCATGCGTTTTTATGGAAACAAGAAAGATCGGTCTCATCAAGAAAGGTTAAGTAAAACACCCAACTATTCTATACGTAAAGCTTTTTCAGCTATGCATCGTACGAGATTGGAAGATAAGCGTCCATTGGGAGAAGTTCTAGGTGATGCGGTGGTTCATTCTGTAAAAACGTTAGTAATGGTTGGTGGATTCATCGTATTATTCTCTGTATTAACAAAATTACTCTTTTTAACAGGCATTTCTGCTTTTATCGGTCGGTTTTTAGGAGATTTATTAACTTTCTTTTCCATATCAAGCGATTTTGGTTTACCTATACTTTCTGGACTGTTTGAAATTACCATCGGTGTTCAGAGTATCTCGGTTGTTCCAGATACACTGTTTTTACAAGCAGTTTTAGTCAGTTTTATACTTGGTTTTAACGGTTTTTCTGTCCAAGCCCAAGTAGCGAGCATTCTTGCTAAAACAGATATCCGATTTGCCCCATATTTTTTTGCCCGTATTCTTCACGGTCTATTTGCAAGCATATTAACGATTCTTCTGTATAAACCTTTATATATTGACCGAAAAGTTTTTGATATGCAAGTAGTTCCTGTACATCATAATGTACCTGAGAATACATGGAGTGTAATTTTTGAAAATTTAGTAGCCGTTGGGCCGTTAGTAACAATCGTTTTTATTGGATTTTCTCTGCTCCTCTTATATAATCGAAGACAAAACTGATTGGAAGCAGGAGGGGTGTAAACAGTCTTCCATTGCGGGAAAAGATTGCATGAAAAAAATTTTTCGGCTTCTATTATTACGCAGGTTGTAATAGTCTCAAAAAATTTGATTTATACGATAGTCTTAGATTTTTTAATTTTCTACAGCGAAAAAAAGGGATTCGGTGCTGCTATCTCCTATTTATACTTGTCTAAAGCTCATCTCTCCATTCTCGAAGTGAGCCTTACAGCACCTTATATCCCATGCAAATCACATATAATGAAAATGATTTAGTTGCTTAATAAATACGTAGAATGGTATATTTTTCTATATTACATACTTCCAAAAATTTTGCACTTATACCATTATGTAATTGCTTTTGTTACTCGTAATCCTATCATATATTCAATATTGCAATTTTATTTAAATTTACGAGCTAAAGCTTCCTCAACAACGTTAGGAACCATATCACTAACATTTGCACGGTATTTAGCAACTTCTTTAACTATACTGGAGCTTAGAAAAGAATACTGATTATTCGTCATCATAAAAAAAGTTTCTATGTCTGCATACAGCTGTCTATTCATTGACGTAATTTGCATTTCATATTCAAAATCACTAACAGCACGCAAGCCACGAATAACAGCTTGAGCATTTTTGGATTTTGCATAATCCATAAGTAAACTACTAGATGAATCTACAGTTACATTGGGTAAATCGCTTGTACAAGCTTTCAACAGTTCTATTCTTTCTTCCACCGTAAATAATGGGTCTTTTGATTGATTATTAAATACAGTGACGATAACATGATCAAAAATTTTAGCGCCACGCTGAATAATATCTAGATGTCCATAGGTTACGGGATCAAAACTTCCCGGACAAATCGCCAATCTAGTCAAGATAAGCGCTCCCTTCTATTTAACTTTGTAGATGGTCGTACAAATCGTACCTCCATAACTCGCTTGTTTGACAATGGCAAGACGAGGATGTGCAACAGGTAATTGCTCGGATAGATCATGCTCACAATATACCCATGTATTCGTAGTTATCAAGTTCAAGTCCAACATTTTTTGTAACAATTCTTCAAGCTTTACCTTCCCATAAGGAGGATCTAATAGGGCTAACTGGAAAGACAACTGACGCTTAGCAGCTGCATGTAAAGCTCGAAATGCATCCGCACGAAACACTTCAGATCGACTAACGAGATCCAATTTCTGTAGATTTTCATTTATAATATGTATCGCTTGTGGTGATTTATCCACAAAAATCGTTCGATCTATCCCTCTACTCAATGCTTCTATTCCTAAACCGCCACTTCCAGCAAATAAGTCTAGTGCATTACCACCATCAAAAAAGGGACCCATAATTTGAAAAACGGCTTCCTTCACTTTATCGGTTGTTGGACGAGTCATACGGCCTGGAACTGCCTTTAATTGCCTTCCTTTATGCTCTCCAGCAATTATTCGCATTGCTTCACCTCCACTTTACCATTATTCGACATTTATCCTAACATAAAAATAGGAAAACGAAAAACAATAACAGGGAAACCTAAAAATAATCCGCATCATGTATATTATTCAAAGAAACGTCCATACTAATGTAATGAATCAGCTATAAATAACTTTGGCTGTTTCATTAAACGGAGAAGACTTACACTTCCCCATAAGTTCTTCTTCCGGTTTCTCCTCTCCCTTTGCCTTTTTGTTTTCTTTACTAGGAAACAAAGGGACCTGTAGAACTATTTCTGCAGGTTTTTTCTTTTTTAAATCCCCATTTTATAATCGTATTGTTTTGCTTTATCTGGTTTAGCATTTTCAAAGTTTGTTTCTACAAACGGCTTATATGACCTGTCCACCTTAGAAACAAATGCTAGCTTCAGTAGTTTTTTTTCCACTTTTTCTACTTCTTGTTGATTTACATATATAACCGCATATTTCATTTTTTTAGAACTATACAGCAAATGTCCATATCGCTTAATTTGCTTTAAGTTCTTCATATGCTGGAACCAAACGATTAAGCCTTGACGCTCCGCCCGCATTTTTTTCACCTCGCTCCCCTACAGTTACATCAATTATTTAAAAGTCAAACCACGGGCACCCCACGGCGTCCTTAGTGAATTAGCTGAATTTTATATATTTAGCAACAATGAGTGGGGATGAAAGAAGAACCCCCCGCTCATTGATTTGTTCATGGTATCAGGTCCATACGATTATGTTCCTCTACCCATTTAAGAAGCGCAACCACAGCTGCCACCACTACCGCAACCACAGCCGCTATCACTTAGAGCCGCTCCATCTTTAGGCACTTTAATTTGTTCACTTACACTATATGCTATATATTGACTGACATCATCTAATAGTTTTTGCAAATTGCGCTCAGCAATTTTAAAGGAAGCGACTTTGTCATTCATATCCATTTCACGCTTTACTCTACGCACTTCCTTCATAATAGAATTGTAATCTGGATGATATCTGCCAAACCGTTGTATGTCTTCATAATGCTCTTTTATCGAAGAAAAAGCTTGAATGAGCTTCTGGGCCTCTGCATCTGCTTGTAGTTCCTTCTGAGCATGATGATAAGCTTCCATAACATCAGAACCTAAGATCATTTTAGTTAGTTCTTCTGATTGATCTAGGAGTGCTACGTAGTCCATTGTTGCTATCATCCTAACACCTCCTCCTTCATAGTACCATTTTTTATAGTATGTGAAAATATTTAGTCTTTCATTGCTCCAGCGAACTGCATTAACATACTAACCATTTGCATATGCTGATTCACCTTTTCTACTTGTTGAGGAAATGTTTTCCCATAGAATCTTTTTGCTTCTTTTTTCACTTCTGGTAACAGAGAAGGGTCGCGGGATAAATAACGATACCAAACTGGATTCATACGGACAAATTGTAAAAGTTCAGGTTGCTGTTTTAAATAGTCATAACATAACGGATCCATATTTATTCTCCTTAATCACGAAACCACCCCATCCGTTCATTGGTTGGTTGTTTCGTGTCCTTTGTCTGCTTAAATTGCGAAATTATTTCTTGAATAGTAGATATAGAAGAACTAAATTGCTCCATTTGACGTTGCACCTTTTCTAAATCCATTGATTCTGTCATCTTTAATAGTTGACTAAATAGTTCTTTATTATTTTCATTCGACTGATTATCTTTTGATTTACTTTCATTATTATCTCCATCTGCTTGTTTAAATCTATCCCAATAAGGGTCATTCTCACCAAGTAATACCCATTACCATTGCTTCTATGGTTGTAAATAGTAAAAGTAAAAAACCAGCAAAAGATGTGATTAACCCTAGTCCGAGTACAGTTGGAAGCGAGATCGTACCCGTTACAGTTGGTCGAGTTTTCGTTCGCTTCATAACTGGATCAATATCAACGTCATACCAGTTATTAAGCATACATCCACCTGCAATCACCAAAGTACTTCCTAACATCGTAATAATAAACGTACCGATGTAATCCGTAAATGTATATCCACTATAATAAATTGCCAACCAAAATCCAGTAAAAACTGTAATTAAATTGGAGTTAATAATTCCTATTTTTATTAGTGATTTAATATCATCAAGTGTAGAAACTGGCTTGTTTTTTTCGGTTGATGACGTATTCGTAATAACCTGTGAAGTAGCTGCCTCTACTTTATCCATCCCTTTCCCCCCTTTACACCATTGTAGAAACAAATGATACATGCTTTCGAATGAAAATCGTGACAGCGTTACAAAAATTTGATTGTATCTTAAAATTATTTCTACAAATCTAATACTATATTAAAAAACCCCCTCATGCCTATTCTACTTCAAATTAAGTAATTTTTTGTGACGTTTTTGTGAATCATTTGTTACAAATGCGAACTGTTTTAAATTAGTTAGCGAATCACCTATGTATGCAGTCTTTCTCCCCCAATTATCTAAGTTGCAACTTATTCCCCTACACTATTTCTAGCAAACATACGAAAACAATGCAAGCGTTTTTTATTTTTATAGTGAAAATAGTTTGTTTTCATGTTAAGATAAATGCAGTTTTTGCAAAGACATGATCACCCGCTAATATTAACACAATCCTTTAACAGATTGAACTGTTTCTAATTAATTCTTTGCTTTTTAGACGCTACTAATATTATGATGAATCTAGCAGAAAATTTCTGCTATCACATAACTGAAGCTACTATCTTTCAGAATTTGTACATATAAAGGGCGTCTTCAAACATTGGGGGTTTTCTTCCATTCCCCACGATTTAGGTGCTATGATCTCTCACTTTGACTTGAAAGTGGAGTTTACAGCACTTTATATACAGGATCAACAAATAGTTTTGTAGAAAATAATTCTCAAAATCCCCCTTCTGTACTTACTCTAAGGATGATGCTTCCTCCCTTAATTCTATGATGTTTTTGAACGAATGTGTAGATGAAAAGGTATACTTTAAACTACACTAGCGTGAATAATACATAAAAAGCGAGGCAATAATATGATAAAAAGCTTAAAATGGTTATCTATTGTAGCTACACTTGGAATGACATTTGTGTTGCTTGGGGGTGCTCTTGTAACAAAAACCGGCTCAGAAGATGGCTGTGGAAATAGCTGGCCTTTATGTGAAGGGGAATGGCTGCCTTCTGAAATTACACCGGAATTAATTATTGAACTAAGCCATCGATTAGTTACTGGTGTAGTTGGATTTGCCGTTATAGGTTTGGCGATTTTAGCCTGGATTAAACTTGGGCATGTTCGCGAGGTTAAATTTCTTTCTATACTTTCCGTTTTATTTTTAATTTTACAAGCACTTATTGGAGCGGCAGCTGTGGTATGGGGACAATCTGATTTCGCCCTTGCTGCACACTTCGGAATTTCATTAATTTCTTTTGCTGCTGTATTTCTGTTAATGTTACTTATTTTTGAGGTGGATAAAAAATTCGATGCAAAGTCACTTTTAATAAAAAAAGCGCATCGATTGGAAATTTATGCTTTAACCATCTACACGATGCTCGTCGTTTATTCCGGAGCCCTCGTGCGCCACACTGACGCAAATTTAGTTTGTAAAAGTTGGCCTTTTTGTAACAATCAGGCTCCACTAGACTTTTCTAATTACGTTATACCGCAATGGATTCAAATGGGGCATAGGCTTGCTGCAGGGATTTTATTTTTATGGACGGTTATATTCGCTTTTCGCATGATACGTACCTACAAGAATAACAAGTTAATGTTTTGGGGTTGGTGGACGGTTATTAGTTTAATAACTTTACAGGTATTCTTTGGTGCTATGATTATATTTACACGATTGCACTTAGCTACCGCTTTAATGCATGCACTTATTATATCGCTATTTTTTGGCATGTTAACATATTTTATTTTGCACGCGACACGCAGTGCTAAATATGCAAAACAAACAGACAACAATAAGTCAGCGACGCAAATTTCATCGTAAACACATAAAGTGAATCTTCAATCAGCGGGAAGCTTTCATCCCCACTGATGGCTAGTAGCCCAAAGATATGACTTAAAGGCCTCTTACGAAAAAGGAGATTTAAGTGCTGTTTGTGATCTCCCACTTAGACTTGTTCAGCACATCTCCGATTGTTGAAGCGGGCGTCTACAACATCTTATATCCAAGATAAAATATTTTTAATAACATATGACTTTTTTACAGATGCGAAGTAACCATCATTTTTACCTACATTTATTTACAAAAAACTATGGGGATCGACAAGTCCTTATGTCGTTAAGCCTAGTTTTTAAACCCTAAGAACTTGGCTCATATCGGTTACTTTTTTAAACTTTTGTAGAGAAAGCATCTCCTTAAGCGAGGAATTTAATTTCGCCATTGCTAAACTCCCTACTTAACAAACATTTCTATCAAGTAAAAAAGAGCAGGAATTAAACCTGCTCTTTTGCTTGTTGATGAAGCGCTAGTGGATAACGAAATAACCACATATTCAGGTCCGGCTCCATCGCCCAACAACTAGACGACTTGACTCCATTGTCCTACGATAAATCATCATCGGTTCGTCGCTTTTACTTTGACCCTTTACCTCCGTTAATTCGTTCCATTTGTTTCGTAGCTATACGGGCATCTACGCCTTTTGTTTCTTATTTTATTCTAATTCAATAAGTAGATCATCTACAGCGATACTATCGCCATCTTTTACATTCACTTGCTTAATAACTCCTGTAAATGGAGCTTGGACAGTTGTTTCCATTTTCATAGCTTCATTAATCAATAAATGGTCTCCCTTATTAACACGATCCCCTGATTGACAAAGAACTTTTATTACTGTCCCTGGCATTGTAGCACCAATGTGTTTTTCATTACTTTTATCTACTTTTGGCCTCATCTCAACTTCAGATTGAATGCTTTGATCTTTCACAACAATCTCTCTCGTTTGCCCATTCAATTCAAAATATACAACACGCGTACCATCTTCTCTAGGTTCTGAAATAGAAACAAGTTTTACAATTAATGTTTTCCCTTGTTCAATTTCTACTTCAACCGTTTCTCCAAGCCTCATCCCATAGAAGAAAGTCGGAGTATCCAATACACTTACATCGCCGTATTTGTCATGGAATTTATGATATTCCATAAAAACTTTAGGGTAAAGAGCGTGAGATATTAAATCAAAGCTAGTTACTTGTCGGTCTAAGGTCTTAAACAATGTTTCCTTTAACTGCGTAAAGTCAACTGGTTCTAGCAATTCACCTGGACGTGTTTTGATAGGGTCCTTTCCTTTCAAAATGATTCGTTGCAATTCTGGTGGAAAACCCTGATAAGGCTGTCCAATGTAGCCTTGTGCAAATTCTATTACAGAATCCGGAAAGTCAATCGTTTCTCCACGTTCATAAACATCATCTTCTGTCAAATTATTTTGTACCATAAATAAAGTCATATCACCAATCACTTTTGACGAAGGGGTAACTTTAACAATATCACCAAACATATCATTCACTTGTCGAAACATTGTTTTCACTTCATTCCAACGATCTTCAAGCCCTACAGCTTTGGCTTGTTGCTTCAAATTACTATACTGACCTCCAGGCATTTCATGCATATAAATTTCAGTATGTGGTGCCTTCATTCCACTTTCAAAATCACGGTAGTATTCACGTATACCTTCCCAATAATAAGAAAGCTTTTCATACGCATTTACATTCACTTTTGGTTGACGTTCATGCCCTTCTAATGCGTGATATAAAGTCTGTGCACTAGGTTGAGAAGTTAGACCAGCCATTGGTCCGGCTGCAACATCTACAGCGTCTACTCCGGCATCGATAGCTCGGGCATATAAATAAATTCCATTTCCACTGGTGTCGTGTGTATGCAGATGAATTGGTAAGTCAACCGTCTCTTTTAATGTAGACACCAATTGATATGCCGCTTCCGGTTTTAATAATCCTGCCATATCCTTAATACCGAGAATATGCGCTCCTGACGCTTTTAAATCTTTAGCTAAATTTTTATAATAGCTAATATCATACTTTGTTCGTCCAGTATCTAAAATATTGCCTGTATAACACATAGTAGCTTCTGCAATTTTATTATTGTTGCGTACTTCTTCTATTGCTAATTGCATGCCTTCTACCCAGTTTAGACTGTCAAAAATTCGGAACACATCAATGCCGGCTGTTGCGCTTTTCTCCACAAATTCTTTAATTACATTATCTGGGTAATTCTTATAACCTACCGCATTACTTGCACGAAGCAGCATTTGTAACAATACATTTGGCATACTTGCACGAAGCTTTAACAAGCGATCCCATGGGTCTTCTTTTAAAAAGCGGTAAGCTACATCAAATGTGGCTCCTCCCCACATTTCGACTGAAAATAAGTTTGGAAGCAATCTAGCGGTAGGTTCCGCGATACGATGCAAATCCTTCGTACGAACTCTCGTCGCTAATAAAGATTGGTGTGCATCACGAAACGTTGTGTCGGTTAACAACACTTCTTTTTGTTCTTTTAACCACTTTGCTAACTCATCAGGACCATGTTTATCTAAAATTTGCTTTGTACCTGAAGCTATTGGGTTAGATGTATTAACATCGGGAAGCTTTAAATCATCAAAAACAGGTTTTTCTTTATTTCCATCTTTATCAACACCATTTACTGTCGTATTTCCAATATATGTTAGCATTTTCGTTCCACGATCTTTTCGTTTTGGAAATACAAATAATTCAGGTGTGTTATCAACAAATGTTGTATCATAGACCCCATTTAAGAAATTTTTGTGTAAAATAACATTTTGTAAAAATGGAATGTTTGTTTTTATACCACGTATACGAAATTCTTTTAAGTTTCTGACCATTTTTTGTGCAGCTTGATTAAAATTTAACGCCCAAGTAGACACTTTAACTAACAATGAATCATAGTGCGGTGAAATAACAGAACCTTGAAATCCATTCCCCGCATCTAATCGGACACCAAATCCACCACCAGATCGGTAAGCCATAATCCTTCCAGTATCTGGCATGAAGTTATTCAGCGGATCTTCTGTCGTTACACGCGATTGGATAGCATATCCAGTAGTAACAATTTTATCCTGATCTGGAATACCAATGGAATCCTCATGTAAACTCCTTCCTTCAGCGACTTTAATTTGCGTCTGGACAATGTCAACACCAGTAATCATTTCAGTAATCGTATGCTCTACTTGAACCCTTGGGTTTACTTCAATAAAGAAGAATTCATCCTCAGTCACTAAAAACTCTACAGTACCAGCGTTTAAATAGTTAACATTTTTCATTAGTTTGACCGCAGCTTCACATATTTTCATACGCAATTCTTCAGGCAAAGATATACTTGGAGCAACCTCTACTAATTTTTGATGTCTTCGCTGCACAGAGCAGTCTCTTTCATACAAATGAATGATATTCTCATGTTGATCTCCAATAATTTGAACTTCAATATGTTTTGGGTTTTCAATGAGTTTTTCTAAGTAAATTTCATCATTACCAAATGCAGCCCTAGCCTCAGACTTAGCACGATCGTACGCCTCCGCAAGCCCCTGCTTACTTCGAACGATACGCATACCTCGTCCTCCACCGCCTAGAGTGGCTTTAATAATGATTGGAAAACCATGATCCCTCGCAAACTGCTCCACCTCTTCCAAAGAGTTGACCGGGCCACCGCTTCCTGGTATAACAGGTAAACCTGCCTGTGTAGCTTGGTACCGAGCTTTTACTTTGTCCCCAAACATATCTAAATGATTACTTGTTGGACCGATGAAAATAATTCCTTCCTCTTCACATCGCTTAGCAAAGTTAATATTTTCAGATAAGAATCCATAGCCAGGATGAATGGCATCTACACCTACTTGCTTAGCTAACTGGATAATACCTTCAATATCCAGATATGCATCAATTGGCTTCTTTCCTTCTCCAATTAAATACGCCTCGTCCGCTTTATAACGGTGATAGGAACTTAAATCTTCTTTGGAATAGATTGCAACAGTACGAATATTTAATTCGGTACATGCCCGAAAAACACGAATTGCAATTTCTCCTCGATTGGCAACTAATACTTTGTTGATTTGTTTAAGTTGTGCCATGTTCTCCCTCCTCGATATGTTTGTGATATGTTACGAGTATTTTGATTTTCTCCTGCTGGTTCTAATTCTCTTTTTTTAATATGCATAGCAATATTATTTAAAATCCCCATTGATATTAATAACACCAAAAGAGATGAACCGCCATAACTTACAAATGGTAATGGCACTCCTGTAATTGGTAATAAGCCACTAATGGCTCCTAAGTTAATAAATGCTTGTATACCCACCATGGAAGAGATGCCGATCGCTAGTAAAGAGCCAAAGCTATCCTTCACTTTCCTAGAGATAAACAACCCTCTTAATACAATGATAGATAACATACCAATAACAATAACAACACCGATAAAGCCTAACTCCTCAGCAACTACCGCCATAATAAAATCTGTATGCGCTTCTGTTAAGTACCCTAATTTTTGTACACTTTGCCCTAATCCTTCACCAGCTAATCCACCGTTTCCAATTGCCACATAAGACTGGATTAACTGATAGCCGTGAGATGCAGGAGTTTCAAATGGCTGATAAGCACCCGTAAATCGAGTGAGTCGCTCATCGGTCGCCATGTACGGTAACGTCATCAATAAAAACATCAAACCGATAAATAGAAGTAGGGATAAGTGCTTAAAACGGATACCTGAACTAAAAATAACCGAGCATGCAATTAAAAAAACAATGGAAGCTGTTCCTATATCCGGCTGTAAAACGATAAGTGCTAGAATAATTCCTGTAATAATGAGAGGTGGTAAAACAGCTTTACTAAATTCACGAATATATTCCTGCTTTTTGGAATATACAGAAGCTAAGTACATAACAATCGCAAGTTTAGCAAATTCTGCCGGTTGAATTCCCAATATCCAGGATTGTGCATTGTTCACTTCTGAACCAAATAGTAATACCCCAATCAATAACAGTATTACTCCTAGTATAATAGGTTTGATTAGTTTTTGATAGTAGCGATATGGAAAAGCAGAGCATAAAATAAATCCTATTAGCCCCATTGCAAAACGGATAGATTGTTGCGTTAAATAATGATTAGCAGCATGCCCTTGAACAACAGCAAAAACCATGCTTGAACTATAGATAATTACTAAGCCAAAAGCCGCTAACAAAATGGGCGTTATTATTAGTGTATAATCATAAAATTTTAATTTTTGTAGCATATTCTTCTCCCTACTAAATATGTAATACAAAAGCTTTATTCAAAACGATATATAATAATTTTTAACAACTTTTCAGCGTGCTCATTCTATGTAATGCAAAACTACGCATATGATGTCAACTATACTTTAAACTGAAAGCTAGTATTACAGATATTTGAAACAAAAAAACCTTGCCAGTAATGATCATGCAGGCAAAGTTTTTGCTTCTATGTCGTTCTCGCAAAAACCGAAGATAGTAGGATTATACGGAATTTTGCGCTGCTTCATGCAGAATATTCAACTTCCTCTCCAGATCTTCTAATATTTCTTTACCTTCACTTTCGCTAATTAAATTTAATCGAACAGCAAAATCGATCTCCCTGGAAAGCCCAAACATTTGTGTATCCAACACTTCTTCGTATAATGGACATTGTGGCATTGTTAAATTATCTATTTGAACTTCTATAAGTCGCAAAATTTTGTCAGCATCAGCCTTAAGAAGGGCATGGGCTTTTTCGCGATGATTTACAGTCACCTCTTGCATCAAATCTATCCCCTCCGTTTTCAAAGACTTCTTTCTATATTATATTATCGTTAGTGCTTGCAAAATGCAAATAAAAAAATATATTTAGGGCTTTTCGCATTGCTTAAAAAAGTTATCATTATTTGTTTATTTAAACTAAATTTTATTATAACTTAAAAACGTGTTCTAATCGAGTAGTTTTAAATTTCTATTCCTCTCTAACTTAACCCAAAATGAATGCAATTATCTTCAAGGTTTGCTATCCTATATAAGAATTCTACTATGAGGTGATTTAAATGATCGTGCCAATTAAAGGGAAAGTAAAATATCCTATTACCTTAGATCCTACTGTTTGGATATTCGATGATCGTAAAGTCGAATTTGAACATGCTTTTTTAAACGAACATGTTGCAGTGGATGAGGATGAAACATTAAAACAAGCATCACAAAGATGGGAAAGGGAAATTTCTGAACAAGTTAAACCACCAGTAAATCGAAGTATAAAAAAGTATGAGCGCGAAAAAATGTTGAGTAGTTCATACGTTATTCCGTTAGAAGATTTTTTAAATCATGCAGAGATTAGCGCAAGCGCAACAGAAGCTGTTTTAATTCGCGAGCTTGAAAACGTCATCATTCCTTTGAAAGATCTGTTCAATAGCTATTTCTTATTTTCGAAGGATGGTAAGCCGCTGAAAACAGATGGACCAGTACATCTATATTACAAAGATGGTTCCAATAAGCATGATCCTATTACACATATTAAAAGCGTTTCTATCCAGTAATGTATAGAGAATCTTTTTTAACGTGGTTTATTTTACATTAAATAATTGATTGAAGTTATCGCCTTTCTATGAGACCTCCACTTTTGTCCTATTAATTGTTTTTCAATTGGTACGGATGAGGTCCTTGAGAAAGGTGATACAAAAATATAAGCCAATAAATCGTTATTCTCCGTTCGTTAATTATTTTTACTAAAACTTTTCTATCGCCAAGTTTCATGGCGGCGAAATAAAGCCTTTACTTTTTTCTTCATCTTATACTTTCCTATAGTGCAAAGTATTACTTCACAACCATCCAAAAGTTAGCCTAATATATTTTTCCACCTGTATATTTCCCTAATTTCTAAACAAACTAAGCCTAATAGCACAGTCCAAAGAAAGGAAGAATAACATTTGCTGAACATTACAACCTCTTATAAGGTGAATAAATGGAGGAATGACAATGAGATTAGCTTTTATGGGAATCACGTTTCTTATCTTGTTTATATTTACAGCTTGTACGCAAGAAGATCGTGAAGAAGCTATTACAAACGAAGAAACAAATCAAAGATTTGAACAAGTTAAAAACTCAGAACCAACAAAACAAAAAGCGTTGACTAACAAAGAAATCGCAAACCATTTGGCTAATATTGCTAGCGATGTACCAAATGTTAACGATGCGGTATCAATTGTAGCTGGTCCTTATGCAGTAGTAGGAATAGACGTTGATAAAGACCTCGATCGTTCAAGAGTTGGCACTATTAAATATAGCGTTTTAGAAGCATTGTATAATGACCCATATGGTAAAACAGCTGTTGTGGTTGCAGACGCTGATGGTAATGAACGAATTCGTGGGATAGTGGATAAGATGGAACAAGGTCAACCTGTATACGGTTTGATGGATGAATTAGCCGCCGTTGTTGGGCGATATATGCCGGAATTTCCCATTAACAAAAATCGACCACAGGAAAGTGATCCAAATAAAGAGGTAATTCCTGAAGAAGAAAAAGAGCAACTTGAAGATACGGAGGAAGAACAATCCAATCATCATAAACAGAATGCATCGTAAACTACTCCAACCACTTAACAAGGCTTGAAGCGGCTGTCTCAAGCAATTTAGGGATAAAATTTATGAATCTTATGCTTTCCTATAGTGTAAAAGGAGCTGTCGCAAAATGCATATTATGCATTTGCTGACAGCTCCTTTTTATATATGAGATTGCTCGTTTTAAGATGCATTATTTTATTTATGGTGATAAAAGGAAATTTAATCGGTTTTTGACG
>NZ_JABXHF010000011.1:0-55889 GCF_013393565.1 Virgibacillus sp. | reverse complement strand
TAGGAAATTATAAAATTTTGCAGCTGTGGATAAACTAACTAAGTTATTTAGCCACGTCCGGCTCCAGCGCCCAGCAACTAGGCGACTTCACGAAATCGCCTTACGATAAGTCATCATCGGTTCGTTCTAAATAGGAAGGCCGACTAAAGACGGGCTTGCCGCCCAACGCCGGCATACTCCTGTTGCAGGAGCATGATTCCTAAAACTTTAGTTGATTCGTTCCACTCGCTACGTTGCTAACCGGGCGCTTGCGCCTTTGTTCTGACCAATCTCGTTCCATCCTACATTTTTTTAATTTCTCTCCAAAAGCATTTGCTTGTTCTTCCATGTCCATTCACCTCTCTTACTTTTAGTGTAAGGGATGAAGTGATAATAAGGAAGGAACTTATGGTTGAAAACTGTTAACTTATAGTTTACAGATGGAAAGAGCACTACTTTAAGCTACAGAGGTAAGTGAAAAGTGATTTTTATATCATGGTCGTTTTCACTTGCGTTCATGTTCGTATGCATGTTTGATATGAAGTTCTATAATGAAATAGCATGTTAGGCTGCCTATCATCACATTTTTTACTAATAATTCATTTCCTTCGTAGTGACTAATCCGTTATAATTTAGGAGAACAAGTTTTGCAGGAGGTTAACATGTTGGAATGTTGTTGTAAATCTGGAAAGACAAGAAAGTTATTATTAGAGGTGGATATGGCAGACCCTATTTGGTGTAAGGGTTGTCGCTGTAATTTAGATATGGAGGATTTACCTCTCTCTAAGGAGTTAAAAAACGAATTAGAAACATGGGCTTCCAATTATGGAACGTGGATAAATTGGGAAAAAGATACATTACTACCGCATGCTGAAAAACAAGTAATGATGTATAATAAAACAGGATATCGCTTATTGCGTAAACTACAATCTGAGCTACCTTCTCATTATTCCATTCAATTTATCCCTTCGACGGTAGAAGAATATGAAACCCTATAAAAGTTTGCAAAGGGGATTGTTTTCATGGAAACATTATTCATGATTTTCGTATTATTAGCGCTTGTCTATTATATTTTTCGGATTATCCAAGTGACTGTGAAATTAAAACAAGAGCATGTTTTTCCATTAACGAAAGAAGAAAGAAGAACGATTCGGAAGCATCCGCGAAAAATAACTGCTCCACCAACTGTTGAAGGACAGAAATTAGGTTTATTAGCTAATCTGGCGTTCATGTTTTTTATCGCTTCCATGTTTAGCATTGTTTATATTACAGATGTATTCTCCTGGCATCAATATTTGTTTATGTTATTTTTTTTAATGTATGCTTATTTCATGTTGCCATTAAATTTGGTTGCGGTGAAACAGGATGGCATATTAATTGGTACACGTTTTCTTTCATGGAAGCATATTCATTCTATAAAAGCCGTAGCAATAGATAAAAATCACAAGTTTTATGGCCATTCTTCAGATGCTAATATAGGTTTCGTGGTGAAAATAAAATATACATTTGGTTTTACTTCCTTTGTCGTTACATCGGAAAAAACGTTGAAACAATTATTAAAACTTTGCCAAGAGCACGTTACAGTAGAAGATGAGATGCACACATCTGTAAGTGAATCTAAAATAAAGTGACCCGCTGCTTATACCTTTACTTTTCAGCACGATATGTAAGGGTATATCTACTATGTATTGTGCTATACTACTGGATTTATCTATGATGCATCATTCAAGACTTGGAGGAATTGTATGAACATAGCTATCTCCATAGTTGGAGCTATATTTATACTGTCTTTTCTGCTTTTTTCTGTTTGGATATTTATTGCTGAGAGAAAAGATGTAAGTTCCGAAAAAAAGAATGTTTTTATCATTTCTTTCGTTTCATTTTGTTTAGCGCTCATTGTAACGCTCGTCTTTGGAGCTGGTATATTTATATTACTTGGCTCGATTAAAATGACAAATACATTTTTTAATTTGGATTTAACTATAAAGCAAGTTGGGTTTATATTTATCGGGTATCTTCTCTTTCTATTTACGATTGACAATGTAATAGAATTAGTAGTTAAAGCGATCGTTGGGAAAAATTTAGCTAATCCCTTACTTCTTCTACTTATTCGTATTTTCACTTTGCATATAATTGGTCTTTTTATTGGCATTCATCAAACGAGTAGCTTCCTGATTGCTACTGTAGTCGCTCTGTTTATTTTCTTGATAGAAATTTATGTTATTTTATGTGAACAGAATAAGAACGAAGCTATCTAATACTCTATGCAAATAGCCATGTAGGAAAGTGTTTTTCCTTACATGGCCTATAAGTGAAAAGTTAGCTCCCGACGGAAACAGTTTCTGGTAATGTGCTACCGCCATCAATAACAATTTGTGTACCTGTGATGTAGCTGGATTCATCAGAAGCTAAGAACGCTGCAAGTTCACCGACTTCTTCAATTTTACCAAGACGTCCTAAAGGAACCCCGCTTGCTATTCCGTCAATGACTTCTTGCGGATTATCTGGATTCGTTTCTTTTGCCATTTGTTCTGCCATAGGAGTTAACACATAGCCTGGTAAGATAGCATTCACAGTAATATTATCAGGAGCTACTTCTCTAGCTAATGATTTTGTGAAACCAAGAATGGCTGCCTTCGTTGTTGCGTATGCGGTTTCGCCAGGATCAGCTACCATCGTTCCTGTTACAGAGGAAAGATTGACAATTCTACCTTGCTTAGCTTTTTTCATATGCGGCAAAACAGCTTTTGTTACATTCCAAACGCCGTTAATATTAATGTTGAAATGAAAATCTCTTGTTTCATCGTCCATATCTTCAAAATTTGCTAATCGAACAACGCCTGCATTGTTAATGAGAGCATCTATACGCTCATATTTTTCTATAACTTTATCAATTCCGGCTTTTACATCTTCGTTATTTGTAACATCCACTTCTAAAGCCATCGTTTCAAAGCCACGTTCTGTTAATTCTTTCGCAGTATCATGCACTTGCTTGGAGACATCTAACAAAATAGTAGTAGCGCCATGTTTGGCTAGAACTTCAGCAATACCCTTTCCATTCCCCATTGCTGCACCTGTAACAATTGCTATTTTACCTTCCATTTTCTTCAAAATAATTACCTCCTCATTAGGATGATGCGTTAATACCTTTAGTATAGCAAATATTAGGATGGGCATATGGGCTTAATTCTTAAATATTTGTTAACGTTTCCTTATTATTCATATGGAATGAGAAGATGTTATGATGAACAATTAGAATCAATGAAGGGGTTCACATATCTTTCACATGCTTAATAGTAATTGTTATCGTATAATAGTATTGGGGCATTAGATTTAATTTATGCGTTTGAACTTTGGAGGAGACCTTAATTTGGGTGCGTGAACGTGCATTTCAATCTGTAAGGATGCATGAAAACCCTATACAAAGACTTGTAAGCCTACAATGATCAATATATAGGGAAATGCGTCGTTTTTTCCTATGAAACGTCATGTTCTATGTTTAAGAGAGCCAACATGGTTTGAAATTAGTAAACAGGTAACATATATTATTTGTACTATAGGAGAATTTTTTTTAGGCTTTATAATGAAGCAAAACGACAGCCATTGTCATAATGGCTTGGCGATAGCCAAGTTTTTCTAAAGGGGAAGAGAGTTATCATGATTTTGGAAAATAAGCAGGAAAGACCAAGGCGAAATTGGGCAAACATTTTGTCAAAAACGATTAAAACGGGGATTATTCGCTCAAATCTGATCCCGATGTTTGCTGGTTTTACTTTGGCTTTATATACGTATCAAATTAGTTTTATGGAAAAGTTGCCGGATGTTATTTTTGCTTTGCTTGGTGCAGCCTTAGTTATTGGAGCTGCGGGTGCTTTTAACAATTTATATGATCGAGATATTGATGCAATTATGGAAAGAACCAAGCGAAGACCTACTGTAACAGGGGAAATAAAACCAGCTATTGTACTGTTGCTGAGCGTAATTATGGCGATCAGCGGGATTGCATTATTAGCGTTAACAACGTGGTTAGCTGCACTATTAGCTTTCTTGGGGCTGTTTTTTTATGTCTTTCCATATACGATGTGGAGCAAACGAAAAACGGTATATAATACAGAAATAGGCAGTATTTCCGGTGGGATGCCTCCACTCATTGGATGGGCAGCTGTCTATCCAGATATTACCCATCCCGCCATCATCGGTTTATTTATTGTAATGATTATTTGGCAAATGCCGCATTTTTATGCAATAGCCATTCGAAATCATAAACAATATAAAGCTGCAAAAATTCCTATGCTTCCTGTTGTAAAGGGTGTGCAACGCACCTACATTCAAACGAACGTTTATTTAATTATTATGATTGTAATTAGTTTCTTATTTGGTACATTAAGTATCGGGCTAATGTTAGTAGCACTTTTGTTAAGTGTAGGTTGGTTGACACTTAGTGTGTATCGCTATAACAAAGTGGATTCAGAGAAGTGGGCAACTTCCATGTTTCTGTACTCCTTAATCCATATGACAGTGCTTTTTTCTACCATTATTATTTATTCATTAATGGGAATTGTGTTTGAGCTCTATTAAATGTTTGAGATTCGATGAAGGAAAAAGGGCGGTTCATATCTATTATAAATGATGTGGTTTCTAGTATAAAAGCAATGATGCATAAAGACATGATTAAAAATCGACTGATTTTAAAAGGTTAGTTGTTTATACCTCTGTTGTACAGTTACGTGTTAGTAAGCAGATGACAAGTCACTGTATCACTATTTCCAAGCGAGTATGATCTTCAGCTTGGATTTTTTGTACGATCGGAAACAATTGAATGATAAAGTCCACGATGTCATATGAAATTTTATCGAAGGATTGGAAATAAAAGCTTAATTACAGGTAATAATGGGAATATGTACTATACTATGGCAAAATATAAATAAAGACATTGCACGACACTTTTAGTATAGATAGCTGCTTTCCCCAAAGAAGGCAGATGAAAAAGGAAAGGTGTAGAAATGGATAATTTGGCTGTATCGATCATTATTCTTCTGGTTTTAATTATTGCAAATGGTATCTTTGCAATGACAGAAATTGGAATTGTTACATCAAGGAAAATAAGATTAGAACAAAAAGTAAAGGAGGGAAATAGCAAAGCTAAAACAGCCCTTTATTTGGCCGAAAACTCTAGTGAGCTTCTATCTACCATTCAGATAGGGATTACATTGATTGGAATTATATCTGGTGCCTTTGGTGGTGCTGCCATTGCGGATGATGTGAGTGTTTATTTGAGCGAAATTCCTTTTTTAGCACCTTGGAGCAGGGAGATTAGTATGGTACTTGTCGTTACATTGACAACTTTTTTAACGCTCGTTATCGGTGAACTAACACCAAAGCAAATTGGCTTAACAAATCCGGAGAAAGTAGCACTTGCTGTGGCAAAACCGATGTATTTCTTTTCAAAAGTTGCCAAACCGTTAATCTGGATACTAGATCAGTCCACAAAACTCGCCCTCAAGACACTCGGAATTAAAACAACCAATGAACCAGACGTAACAGAAGAAGAAATTCAACAAATGATTGAGCAAGGTGTTCATAGTGGTAGTATTGAGGAAATTGAGCACGAGATGGTCGATCAAATTTTTTATATGGGCGATCAGCGTCTGAGTGATATATTAACACCGCGAACGCAATTAACTTGGATAGATATAGAAAGTAGTTTTGAAGAAAATATGGAAATCATTAGTCAAAGTGAGTTTTCACGCTTTCCTGTTGGAAAAGGGAGCTTAGACCACTTTTTAGGTATTATACATACGAAAAAAGTGTTTTCAAAATTACAATCAGCAGAAGCATTCTCGATTGATGACTGTATTGAAAAAGCGTTGATTCTACCGGAACATGTAAAAGTCTTTAAGGCTTTGGAAACGTTAAAAGAATCAGGATATCATCAGGCTGTTGTTGTAGATGAGTATGGAGGTGTCGAAGGTTTTGTAACGTTAAATGATATTATGCAAGTTATTGTTGGTGAAATACAGACAGAAGGAGGTAGGGAAAGGGCTACAATCATGCAGCGTGATAATGATTCATGGCTTGCAGACGGTCAAGTTCCATTTGATACATTTTTGCGTTATTTCGATTTAGAAGATGAAATTGATGATGATGTTATGAAAGATACATCCTTCCAAACACTAGGTGGTTTTATCACGAGCGAAATAGGTAATACTCCAATAGAAGGGAATAGTGTTTTTATAGCTAATTTGAAATTAGAAGTAGTCGATATGGATAGCGTACTTGTCGATAAACTCTTAATTACTCGACTAGAAGAAACAGAAGTAAAAGAAGAAGATAACGTATAATACATTTTTGACAATATAACTGCAAAACTGAACAAGCAAGGAGAATTTGGAGATGGAATATTACCAAAGGCAAACAGAAGATGTTCTAAAAGCAGTAGCGTCCACGGAACAAGGTTTATCTCAACAAGAAGCGAATGCACGCCTGAAACGGGACGGATATAATGAAATAGAAGATAAAGAGAAAGTTCCTACGTGGAAATTATTTTTAGAAACCTTTAAAGATCCAATGGTTATTGTATTATTAGCAGCAGCTGGTGTGCAAATGTTACTGGGAGAATGGGTGGAGTCACTCATTATTTTCCTTGTATTATTAATTAATTCTGTCATTAGTGTTGTGCAAACACGTAAGGCGGAAAGTTCCTTAGAAGCGCTCCGAGATATGTCTGCGCCTGAAGCAAAAGTCATACGAGATGGTACGAAGCAGACGATTGCTGCTAAAGAACTCGTCCAGGGAGATATTGTTTATTTAGAAGCGGGGGATTACGTTCCTGCTGATGGCCGGGTGTTGGAAAGTGGCTCTTTGAAAGTAAATGAAGGAATGCTCACAGGTGAGTCAGAGGCTGTTGATAAATCGACCGAAGCAATTGAAGAAGAAGCTGCACTTGGTGATCGTAGTAACATGGTGTTTAGCAGTTCTTTAGTTGTATATGGTCGGGGTTCTTTTGTCGTAACTGGTACGGGGACGAAAACCGAGGTTGGTAAAATTGCCGATATGCTTTCTACGGCAGAGCAAAAAGAAACGCCACTACAACAGAAATTAAATGGCTTTAGCAAGAAGTTAGGTATTGGTATATTAATTCTTTGTATTGTTATTTTTGCTGTCCAAGCTGCGCGTATTTGGTTTGGTGATAGTGATGTAGATACAACAACTGCATTATTAAATGCTTTAATGTTTTCCGTAGCGATTGCTGTGGCTGCGATTCCAGAAGCACTCCAATCGATTGTTACCATTGTCTTGTCAGTTGGAACAAATAAAATGGCAAAACAGCATGCGATCATTCGTAAACTTCCTGCTGTTGAAACATTAGGCTCCACCAGTATTATTTGCACGGACAAAACAGGGACATTGACGCAAAATAAAATGACGGTTACCGATCATTATTTACCTTTTAATAAGCATGAACGTTTGCCTGAAGATCCAAATGATTGGTACGAAGCAGAACGTTTACTAGTTTATATTGCTGCGCTATGTAATGATTCGTATATTAATCAGGACAAGCAGGAGGTTGGTGATCCAACTGAAATAGCTTTAATTAACTTTGCAAATCAACATGCACACAATTACGAAGCGCTACGAGAAAGGTTTCCACGAACAGCAGAGTTACCATTTGATTCAGATCGAAAATTGATGTCAACTGTAAACACAATTGATGGGGCAAATCTGCTCTTGGCAAAGGGCGGCCCTGATGTCATGTTTCAGCGGGCTGGCTATGTGTTCGTAAATGGCGAAGAACAGCCAATGACAGATGATTTACGCGCACGATTTGAAGGGGCAAATGAAGAGTTTTCTAATCAGGCGTTACGTGTGCTAGCCTATGGGTATAAACGTTTACCTGATACAAAAACCGAAGTCACTCATGATGATGAGTATGATTTTGTGCTTGTCGGTTTAACGGCAATGATGGACCCACCTCGAGAAGCTGTATATAGTTCCATTGAAGAATCCAAAGCTGCAGGTATTCGAACAATAATGATTACTGGTGACCATAAAACTACAGCACAAGCAATTGGACGAGATATCGGTTTAATGGGTGACGATGATATAGCCATTACGGGTAAAGAGCTCGATAACATGTCGGATGACGAGCTAGAAGAAAAAATTGAGCATATTTCTGTATATGCTCGCGTGTCGCCAGAGAATAAGATTAGAATTGTACGTGCATGGCAGCGGAAAGGTGCTGTTACTGCAATGACAGGTGACGGTGTCAATGATGCGCCAGCTTTAAAACAAGCCGATATTGGCGTAGCTATGGGAAGTGGTACGGATGTTTCAAAAGATGCTGCGGCAATGATTTTAACGGATGATAATTTCGTATCCATTGTTAATGCTGTGCAGGTGGGAAGAACGGTGTTTGATAACATTAAAAAGGCAATTGGTTATTTATTTGCTGGTAATTTAGGAGCGATTATTGCCATTTTGTATGCCGTCATTTTTAACTTACCAAACCCATTTACAGCTTTACAATTGTTATTTATCAATTTAGTAAACGACTCCTTGCCAGCAATCGCTTTAGGTGTGGAAAAGTCAGAACCAAATGTAATGAAACGTAAGCCACGACCGACAGATGAAGGTA
Organism: Virgibacillus sp.; assembly: GCF_013393565.1. Lineage (NCBI taxonomy): Bacteria > Bacillati > Bacillota > Bacilli > Caryophanales > Bacillaceae > Virgibacillus > Virgibacillus sp. The sequence continues at coordinate 47,275 of NZ_JABXHF010000011.1, read as the reverse complement.
TATTTGCTGGAGGAACATTGCAAACTGTAATAACGAGAGGAATATTGATTGCTGTCGCAGTTGTTATTTCCTTCTATATAGGATTAGATCATTCGAATGAAATGGGCGTTGCTATGGCGTTTACTACATTAATCATTTCTCGTACGTTGCAAACTTTTCCAGCTCGTTCCAATACGGAGACGTCAATAAAAATGGGCTTTTTCTCCAATAAATATGTAATTGGCGCTGTATTGTTAGGTTTTGTTTTGTATGGAATAACAGTGCTTCCTTTTGCAAGAGATGTATTTAACATCCCTGATGCATTTGGCTTTAGTGATTGGGCCATCGCTACAGGGTTAGCAGCCGCTACAGTAATTGGTATGGAAATAGCGAAAAAAGTGTTTAGAAGAGCTTAGGATTTCGGTGGAAACAGCTATGTTGCTAGCCTGATCACTGTAAAGATAGATAAAAAACAGCTGATGTATGAAAAAATATGTCGGCTGTTTTTTATATGATGCTCATAGTATAATGAATCCATAGTTTTCATAAACAAGCTAAGTAAAAGCTTGCGTGCAATAATAAGAATTTAGCGTTTGGGTTTATAAACTATATTATTGGATAGACAAGAAAAAGGGGGATACCATTGATACAGGATGATTGGTTTACCGTACAAAAAATAGCTGACAATACATTTGCCATTAGTGAATACGGCCATTGGGAAAAAGTTCACTCTTTTTTAGTCATAGGTGAGCATAAGGCTGCTTTAATCGACACGGGTTTAGGAATTGATAATATAAAAAGAATGACGGATCAATTGACAAGGAAACCAATTGAAGTAGTTACAACGCATGTTCATACAGATCATATTGGGAGCCATGGAGAATATGATACAATTCATGTTCATGAAGCAGATCAAGACTGGCTCATACATGGAATTGAGGGGTTGACATTAGCGCAAATAAGAAAAGATATAGCAAGGGATATAACCCTTCCAACCCCGGCAACGTTTCACCCGGATACCTATAAACCATTTCAAGGCTATCCTACCAATGTCCTGAAGGATGGAGACATGATAGAATTGGGGAATAGACAATTAATTATCTATCATACGCCTGGCCATTCGCCTGGTCATATCGCCTTGTATGATATAAAACAAGGATTTTTATTTACGGGAGATTTACTTTACGATCAAACACCTATCTATGCTTTTTATCCGTCCACTAACCCAGTTGATTTAGTTATGTCTTTAGAAAAAATATCGAATATAAATGGAGTAAAGAAAGTATTTGGCTCACATAATACACTCGGGCTAGACGCATCAATATTACAAGAAGTGAAGCAAGCAGTTACGTATTTGCGAGAGAACAGCCTTGTAAAGTTTGGAACTGGTATACATGAGTTTAACGGTTTCCGCATACAATTTTAATAAGATCGCTCATCAACGCAAAAAAATCGCTCGCTCACGCTGAAAGCTCGCTCGCACTCGTTGAAAAGTCGCTCATCATTGCAACAAATTCGACCGCTCTTAAAAACCTCGCCGCAAAATTGTAAAACATCTGCCTACTGCATAACAAGAGTTGCGCATAGTTTTGGAACGAATATGCGGTTTTCATTTGATGTATTATCAGGTATACTGTATATAGATAGTCAAACGAATAAAACCGCTTGGTGCTGGAACACCAAACGGTTTGTGCATAGCCCTTAAAGGGGGCGACTCACATTTTGAGAAAAGTAACCATGAAATGCTCGTCAGGCTAGGGTGGTTACTTTTTTTGTGACAGAATTGCTACTATGAGCGTTCCGAACGAGATCATTAAGACCAATCCTTCGAAAACTGTCATATAGGCCTCACCCCCTTTCATAAAGGGATGAGCCACCACCCATGAAAGCCTTATGCACTTAGTCGCATTATATCATACAATGGTTTTATAACTAAAGGGTCAGAAGGCTTAGTTAGTTGAGTGTTGGCACCGTTGATCGATCGTTTCAAGTGCTCTATAGATAAATGTTTAGAATGGGGAGAGGAAAAGGTGGATATTGGGGAGCAAAATCGTCTTGCGTGGGACAAGAAAGTGGAAGACAGGGCAGTTTATACGCAGGAAGCATCTAGCGATGTAATTAAAAAAAGTAAAGCGGGAAATTGGGAAATAACCGTCACGACGAATAGACCTGTTCCGAGAAGCTGGTTTCCTGCATCTCTTACAGGGAAGAAAATCTTGTGCTTAGCTTCTGGTGGGGGACAGCAAGGGCCTATTTTAGCTACAACTGGAGCTGACGTTACAGTATTTGATATATCTAATCGGCAACTGGAAAAAGATTCGCTCGTCGCTGAACGTGAAGGATTAAATCTAAAAACTGTACAAGGTGACATGACGGATTTATCTTGTTTTCAGGATGAAACGTTTGATATCATTGTTCATCCTGTTGCAAATTTGTTTGTGAAAGATATTTCCCATGTTTGGCATGAAGCGGCTCGGGTGTTAAAAACGAACGGTACACTTATTTCTGGTTTTACGAATCCTGTGTTATTTATTTTTGATGATGAAGAAGATCGAAAAGGAAATTTAATTGTAAAGCATACAATTCCTTTTCATTCTTTACAAGACCTTTGTGAAGAAGAAGTAGAGGCGTATTTAAAAGCAAATCACACGATTGAATTTGGTCATACTTTAGAAGATCAAATTCAAGGGCAGGTGGATGCAGGCTTTGTGATTGCAGGTTTTTTTGAAGACGATTTTGGGGGCAATAGACCGTTGGATCAACATTTAAAATGCTTTATCGCAACAAAAGCAATAAAGGCATCTATTTAGGAAGGTTTGCGCTGGGCAAGCACTACAGCATTTAAAGCCTTTTTATACTATAAAAAAGTATAAGGTTTTTTGGTTTATCGTAATAAACAAAACTAGAGCTATAGACTTGCCAACAAGCCAAGTTTTTCTAATGAAAAAGTAAACAATATCCTTTTAGAAAATGTCAAGTTGATTTTAAGGTAAAACCCGAACGTTGCTTTTTTTACATCAAAAAGTCATAAAATATCCATTTGAAATTTAATACGAGGTGATCTATTATATAACTATATATAGTGTTTGTTTTATTTTCCCGACACTATATATAGTTATTTGTGTATGTAAATGATGTTTTTCATTCAATTAAAACTCTAAACATGATCTTATTACATAAATAGAAAAAAACATATTTCGTTCGCAAGGTGTCCTTTTTATTTTCGAGAAGGTTTTACCAACCGCAAAATAATTTCACGGGAAAATAACACCTACACTCTTATTTAGAGGGTTCAGGTCGTGCCTTATAGGTAGTAGGAAAGAGTAATTCCTACAATGGAAAGAATGGAGGAAGAGAAAAATGATTGAAACAAAAAACACTCCCAAAAACATAGGTGAAGACTTGATGCTGGCTTTTCAAGACATTGTGTCAAGCTCTAATCAAGATTTAATTCAAGAAAATGCCAATGTTGATGGCAGATCGCCATGTGGACAGATGAATAAATTTGCCAATGAAAGTGCGAAGTTCTATGCAAAGCAACAAATGTTAAGCGAAGAAGCTAACCAAGCTGTAGCAGAAAACTATATTCATATTCATGATTTAGACTATATGCCGACAGGAACGGCTACTTGTTGCCAAGTTCCTTTAGGAAAATTATTGGAAAAAGGATTCAACACGGGACATGGTCATATGCGCTCCCCACAAACGATTTTAAGTGCGATGGCGTTAGCGGCGATTATTTTTCAAAGCAATCAAAACCAACAACACGGAGGCCAAAGTTTTCCAGCATTTGATTATGATTTAGCACCGTTTGTTAAACGTTCCTATGAAAAACGTTTACGGAAATTAAAACAGTACCCGCTTGCGCTTTCTAAACAGGAATTGGAGGAATTAGCGTGGTCGGAGACAGATCATGAATGCTACCAAGCATGCGAGGCGTTTATTCATAATTTAAACAGCCTTCATTCTCGAAGTGGTGGTCAAGTTCCGTTTACGTCCATTAATTATGGTACAGATACAAGCAGAGAAGGTAGAATGATTGTAAAAAATTTATTGTTAGCTACGCAAGCAGGTTTAGGTAAGGGAGAAACGCCAATCTTTCCTATTCAAATTTTTAAAATGAAAAAAGGCGTTAATTTCTATAAGGAAGATCCAAACCATGATTTGTATCAACTAGCGCTTAAAACGACAGCAAAACGACTGTTCCCTAATTTTAGCTTTATTGATGCACCTTTTAATTTACACTATTATGAACCTGATAACCCATACTCAGAAGTAGCTTATATGGGATGTCGCACACGAATAATGGCTAATCGTCACGGAAAAGAAAATAGTCTTGGCAGAGGCAACTTGTCATTTACAAGTATCAACTTAGTGAAATTAGCACTTACTACACAATCTTTTGAAGCTTTTATACAAAAATTAGATGAATACGCAGATATTGTTATACGTCAATTGTATGATCGTTATTTATTTCAGGCGCGTAAACTTGTGAAAGATTTCACCTTTTTGCATGGGCAAGGAGTATGGGAAGGAAGTTCACAATTAGGCCCTGAGGATAGATTAGAAAAAGTGTTAAAACAAGGAAGCTTAAGCGTTGGTTTTATCGGCTTAGCAGAATGCTTAGTAGCCTTAACAGGCAAGCACCACGGCGAATCTGATGAAGCACAGAGTACTGGGGAAGAAATTGTTGCGTTTTTACGTAGCAAATGTGATCAGGCTTGTGAACAATATGATTTAAATTATTCCTTAATAGCAACTCCTGCTGAAGGTTTAAGCGGTCGGTTTACCAAGCAAGATCAAAAGGAATTTGGCAGAATACCAGGCGTTACTGACAGAGATTATTATACAAATTCGTTTCATATCCCAGTATACTATCCAATTTGTGCTATGGAAAAAATAAAACGAGAAGCAATATATCATCCATATACGAATGCTGGCCATATTACGTACATTGAAGTAGACGGGGATGTAAGTAAAAATTTAAAGGCGATGGATACACTTGTAAAAACAATGGCAGAAAGCGGTATTGGTTATGGAAGTGTGAATCATCCAGTAGATCGTTGTAAAAACTGTGGTTATACAGGGATGATAGATAATGAATGCCCTAAATGCCAAATAACAGATGAAAAACAAATCGATCGAATTCGCCGGATCACAGGTTATCTTGTAGGAACGATGGATAAATGGAATACGGCAAAAGCCTCCGAAGAACATGATCGGGTGCGGCATGTGTAATGGATACAGCAAGCGTGTTATCCATTTATCATGATTCGGTTGTGGATGGGGAAGGACTACGTGCTGTTATCTTTTTTGCGGGTTGCCCTCATTTCTGCAAGGGATGCCATAACCCGAAGTCATGGAATTTGCGAAATGGCAAAGAAATGCATGTAAATCAAATTGTGGAAGAAGCGCTGAACCCATTAAATGATATTACATTAAGTGGTGGCGATCCGTTTTACCAAGCAGAGGCTGTAGCTAAAGTAGCTAAACAACTTAAAGAGCATGGTAAAAACATATGGGCTTATACGGGATGGACATTAGAACAGTTATTAGAGAATAAAGATCCGCACCAATTAGAGTTACTGCAATATGTGGACGTACTTGTAGATGGTCCATTTATTCTAGCAGAACGTGATTTAACGTTAACGTTTCGTGGAAGTCGAAATCAACGGATCATTGATATGAAAACAATGCAGGATTATACGATGGATAACTAATATATAGTGCGCTTTTTACACTATAGAAACATATAATGCTTCAAGATGTATTCTAAGAAAACTACGCTTGCGCCATAAAGATTTGACGGTAAGCCGAGTTGCTCTAAATTGTATGAAAAAACCAGGCTAGTGCGAATCAGCACTAGCCTGGTTTCGTGATTTAATTTATCCAGATTAAAAGTTAAGTTTTTAGTCCCAGTGCTTTGAATATATTTATATAAAATGTTGAGGTTTGTAGGTGTTGGTAAGGATCTCATTTCTATAATTGGAAGATGCTAGCTGGAAAACGTCTAAGTTGGAGATAACAGCACCTGCACCTAACAATCAGTGGGGGTAAGAGAGAATGATTGAAGATGAACTTCAAATTAAAAGCAAATCGACAGCATTCATTCATACTATGTATATCCTTTCTAAAAATGCATAAAATATGCTTGAACTTTTCTGAAAGGAGTTTGTGCCATGAATCAGTTAACGCAAACCGAATTAGAGAACTTGCGTAAGATTATTGGAGGTCATGGGATGATTGCTAATAAATTGGAAACTTACGCACAATCCGCAACAGATCAAGAATTGAAATCTATTTTGCTTCAAGATGCACAAGCTGCTAGACAAGCGCAGCAACAGTTATTACCATTTTTACAATAGGAGGGTCCTCATGTTACAAGATAAAGACATTGTGAATGATTATCTAAATGGATTAAATGCCAGTTTAAAGAGCTATGCCGATTATATAGCTCAAGCCAATAATGCACAGCTAAGACAAACGCTCATTAATTTGCGTAATGGGGATGAATCTCGCCAACGATCGCTTTATAGTTATGCCTCGCAAAAGGGATTTTATAAGCCAGCCATGCCCGCATCGCAACAAGAAGTACAACAAGTGAAAACGGAATTGTCTTCCGGTCAATAAAAGCACTCACTTCAATAACATGTATACGTTTGGATGTAAGTACTTTTCTTATTCATGGAGCCCCGCCCATTGTAAGCCATGGCGGTAGCATTCTTGCATGCTTTACTGATTCTCTCAAGCTATGCAGATGCAATTAAAAATGATTCAAAGTCTTAAGTACAATATTCTTCAATAGAAGTTAGTCATATTTTCTTTATGTAAAAACCTTCCTATGCTATGATATTTTTAAATAGGAGGGTTTTTCTTGATCTATATTGGATTGACAGGGTGGGGAGATCATTACTCCTTATATGCTGAGCAAATTAAAGCAAAAGATAAATTAGCAGAATATAGTAGCCATTTTCTTGTTGTTGAAGTGGATGCATCATTTTACGCAATTCAGCCAGTGAAGAATGCAGAAAAATGGGTAAGAGAAACACCTGCTAATTTCCAATTTGTCGTAAAAGCGTACCAAGGGATGACGGGACATAAACGGAAAGGAGAGGATTCGCCTTTTGAGACGAAAAAAGAGATGTTTAACTCATTTATAGCATCGTTACAGCCGTATCAAGAGGCGAATAAGTTAGCAATGGTTTTATTTCAATTTCCACCTTGGTTTGATTGTACGAAACAAAATGTGACCTACTTGCGCTACTGCAAGCGAATGATGGGAGATATCCCCGTTGCTTTAGAATTTAGAAATCAAACTTGGTTCAGTGATCGTTTTCGCCAAAGCACATTGTCATTCATGAAACAAGAAGGTTGGATTCATTCGATTGTAGATGAACCACAGGCAGGAGAAGGTTCTATCCCAACGGTTCCAGTAGTAACCAATGAAGCGCAGACGCTTATCCGTTTTCATGGTAGAAATGCTGTTGGTTGGAATAAACCGACGAGTATTGATACAAATTGGCGTGATGTGCGTTATTTATATAAGTATAATCAAGAAGAGCTTATAGAATGGAAAAAAGTGATACGGAGATTAGAAAAAGAAACGAAGGACATTGTTGTGTTATTTAACAACAACTCAGGTGGTGATGCTGCCGAAAACGCCAAGCAATTTCAAGAACTTTTAGGCATTGAATATGAAGGACTCGCTCCGAAGCAATTGGGATTGTTTTGAGCCTAAATAAGCGCCTTCACTAAAAGATACTATTTTTGCACTATAAGAAAGTAAAAGTTTTTTAGTTTATAGTATTTGATTTGTCAAATTAAGCGAGGGTTTTATATGAAAAAGGAGTTCCTAAATAGAATACATATTATTGGTTCTGTAGGAAGTGGCAAAACAACGTTAGCGAAGGCGCTTTCCGCAAGTTTACATATCCCCTATTATGAATTGGATAATGTAGTTCGAAAAAGGTCAGATTCTGGTGATATAAAACGGACTGTATCTGAAAGGGATACGTACTTAAAACGAGTTATTCATTTAGATAGGTGGATTATTGAAGGGGTTCACCATACATGGGTCTCTCCGTGTTTTCAGCATGCGGATTTGATTCTATTTTTAGATACGAATTATTCGGTAAGGAGATTTCGAATAATAAAGCGATTTATTTTGCAAAAACTTGGTAGAGAAAAAGCGAACTATAAACCATCGATAAACATTTTAAAAGCTTTGTTGAAATACAATAAGGTTTTTGAAGAAAAAAGCAAGGATGAAATATTTGCTATGTTAGCTCCTTATAAAAGGAAGTTAATCATCCTCCATGATACAAAGAATATACAACGTTCATTTAACGAATTTTTTCATCTTCCTAATAGCAATGAACACGAAGCAAACAACAAGCACAAGGCAACATAGAAGTAAAGTAAACTGTAATAGTTGTTGTTGATCTTTTACGTAAATGGCGATAAATGTCCATATATAAACAAGTGGTAAGATAAGGTCTTGATTACGAAGGGTAATTCGAGCCGCTATTCCTGTCACAACCAAAATGACAATGACCGTCCAAATGAACTCACTTAACCCTAAAAATGAAGTTATTCCTTCACTTTTTGCATAAGTGAATAGGTTAACTACACTAGCTAAGGATACCCATCCAAAATAAATCAAAAATGGAATGCGGTCAAGTAAGCCACTGAAAGAAATTGTCCATACGACACGGTACATCCAAATAAGCGTACCTAATAATAAGAGGATAACAATCGTTGATAGTAGTATGTTGTCACGAGTGAATGTTAAAATCCACAAACTATTTAAAACAAAATTAATGGGAAGAACAAATTGAAACTCTTTGTATAAAGCAGCTTTGTCCCCTTGAATAAAGAATCCTCGAATGATCCAAATAAACAAAAATAAGTAGATAACACCCCAAATAGCAAAGGCATATCCAGCTGGCTGAATAAGCGTTTCATACTTATTGGCTATTTGTCCTACATTGCTCCCAGTGAAATAATTAATCCCAACCATCATAGCAAAGAAAATAAGATCCATCATTATAATATATTTCGAAGCTTTCATGGTATAACTTCCTCCTTAAGGTCATCATATACCAATGTATTTCCTTTTATGCTTTCACTGTAAACAAATTTAAAATATAGTGCGTTGTCTTGTCTTGTCTCGAATCATGTTAAGTATAATTAAAGCTCCTGACATTTTTTATAAAGGATTAGAAAAACTTGGCCTACCGTCAAATCTTTATGGCAGAAAAACGCTGTCGTTTTTCTTATACGAAAAACCATAGAAATTTTATGCTTTTCTATAGTATAAAAAACAGTGGGGAAAAACCCCACTGTTTCAACTTATTTCACCGCACCACGTGTTACATTACCAATGATCCATTTTTGAGCAATGAGATAAACAATGATCATTGGCAATAAGGCAAGTAAATAAGAAGCAAATGCTAAGTTATAGTTTGTGCTAAATTCGCTACAGCCGACGAGTAAGAGGACTGCAGCGAGTGAGATGGCTAGAGAAGCAGATTATTCTCATTAAAAATCCCCTTCTTTCTATGCAAGCCTGTATATAAAGGCTTCATATGGATGAAGAGTAAATTGACGAACGGAATGCATCGTTTTCGTAGGCTCGTTCGTGATTAAGATTTCTTTGCTTTCTGGTACGTTTGATAGTTCACATGTCTGTTGCTGATCTGTAAAGTTACATACGACGAGCAGGGTGTCTTCTTGATGTGTTCTCGTGTAAGCAAATATTTCTTCGTTATCTTCAAGTAATAAATCAAATTTTCCGTAGATGATCGTCGGTTCTTGTTTCCGCAAGGCAATTAATTGCTGATAATAATAGAATATAGAGTTAGGATCAGCAAGGGCTGCTTCTGTATTTATTGTCGTGTAATTTGGATTTACGTTTAACCAAGGTTGTCCTGTTGTAAACCCTGCATGCGGCTTGTCATTCCATTGCATTGGTGTTCTAGCGTTATCACGACCGATAGCATAAATAGCTTGCATTAAGTCTTCTTTATGATGCCCTTGTGCCAAGCGTTCATGATACCAATTAATCAGTTCAATATCTTCATAATCATCAATGGAAGGGAATTGGACGTTCGTCATACCAATTTCTTCTCCCTGATAGATATAAGGTGTTCCTTTCATGCCATGAAGGAGAGTGGCGAGCATTTTAGCTGATTTCTCACGGTATTCTTTATCATTGCCAAAGCGGGAAACTACCCTTGGTTGGTCATGGTTATTCCAATACAAGCTATTCCAGCCTTCATGTTCTAGACCGTACTGCCATTTACTTAAAATTTCTTTTAGATCGGTAAGCTTCCAAGGCATGTTGGACCATTTTCCATCTGGTCCATTCCAAAGCCCCATATGTTCAAAATGGAATACCATATTCAATTCTTCACGTTCTTCCCCAGTGTAAAGCTTCGCATCCTCGACGGTTACACCTGGCATTTCTCCAACTGTTAAAATATCATAATCAGCGAGCACTTTTTGATACATTTCCTGTAAAAATTCATGAATACGCGGTCCATTCATATGAAATTCAAATGCGGAAACAAGTTCTTTACCTGGATCTGGTTCGCGTTCAGGCATGGTTTGATCTTTCGATATTAAGTTGATCACATCCATACGAAAACCATCTATTCCTTTATCTAACCACCAGCGCATCATTTGGTACACGTCGTTACGGACATCTGGGTTTTCCCAATTTAAATCAGGTTGCTTTTCGCTGAACATATGCAGAAAATATTCATCCGTTGCCTCATCATATTTCCATGCAGAGCCGCTGAATGCGGATTCCCAATTCGTCGGTGGTTGCCCATTTTCTTTTCCTTTTTTCCAAATATAATAATCTCTTTTTGGATGATTTTTACTTGATCTTGACTCGACAAACCAAGCATGTTCATCGGATGTGTGATTCACTACAAGATCCATTACGATTTTAAGTCCGCGTTTATGTGCTTCTTCAAGCAATGTATCAAAGTCTTCCATCGTTCCGAATTCATCCATGATTTTTTGGTAATCACGAATATCATAACCATTATCATCATTTGGGGAATCGTACACAGGGGATAGCCAAATGACATCGATTCCAAGTTTTCTCAAGTAGTCTAGTTTTTGAATAATTCCTTGTATATCTCCAATTCCATCACCGTTGCTATCATGAAAGCTACGTGGATAGATTTGATAAACGACGCTTTCTTTCCACCAATTATTTTGTGTCATGAAAACCTTCCTTTTCTGTTAAGGTTAAACGTTTACTCTACTGCTAGAAAACTTGGCTTGTCGCCAAACCTTATGCGAAAGCCTTCGTTAAAAAGAAAAGATGAGCTTGTTATATTTAAAGATAGAGTAGCTTGTGTAGGTATAATAATTGAATAGCCACGTCCGGCGCATTCGCCCAGCAACTAGGCGACTTCACTCCATTACACATAAGTCATCATCGGTTCATTGCTAAGGGGGAGGCTGACTAAAAACGGGTATGCCGAACGACGTCGGCATACCACTTGTTTCGTGGCATGAACCGACATCTTTGGTTCGTTACAGTCGCTACGTTGCTAAACTACGCCTCGAGCCTTTGTCTTTTTCACCGATTCTCTTTCAATTATTTTGTGTTTCATGATGATCGAATCTGTTTTTTCTCCTATAATACACTGGCATAACAACTCTCCAGCACGATACCCCATCACGTCAAACTCCTGAGAGACAGTAGTTAATGAAGGAACAGTCATCGCAGCTAACTTGGTATTATCATAGCCAATAACGGATACATCTTCAGGGACACGTATTCCTTGTGCATTTGCTTCAGAAATAACACCAGCCGCCATTTCATCACTTGCTGCAACAATTGCAGTTATCTCTGGGTGGTTTTTCATGATGGAACGAAATGCATGTTTGCCATCTTCAAAATAGAAGGCGTTACTCCAACTAATCTGTGATGATTTACAAGGGAGATTTGCGTCGGTTAATGCTTGCTTAAAGCCCTCCATCCGAGGCGTACCTGCAATTGAATCATGAGGCGGACCACTAACCATAGCGAGTTTTGTATGCCCATGCTTAATTAAGTAATTCGTAGCATCGTAGGTAGCTTTTAGATCATCGACTTTTATTTCCGGTATGTTCTCTAGATCAGATATTCCCGATAAAGTGACAAAAGGAACACTCATTTGCTTAACAATCTTTTGGAAATTTTTCGTCAGCCTTTCACTTGCAAATATAACGCCCTCCACCTGTTTTTCATAGAGCAATTGTAAATAGTGCTTTGTTTTATCAGGATCGGACAATGTATTACAGACAAATACACTCTTCCCGTAAACTTGCGCAGCCGCCTCTATTCCATGTAGCATTTCTGCACTGACCATTCCAGACACCGCAGGAAACAGCACTCCTATTGTTCCGCTTTCATTGTTAATCAAGCTACGGGCAATGGCATTTGGGAAGTATCCCATCTGTTCAATCGTTTGCATTACATGCTGCTTTGTTTTATCAGAGTAGCCCTTTCCCGTATTATTTAAAATCCGAGATACTGTCGCAATAGACACATTGGCTTCTCTAGCAACATCTTTTATCGTTGATTTTTTCATGCTTATCTTCCTTATAGAGTAAACGTTTACTTCATTTTAGCGGATGCTAGCGTGGCTGTCAATAAGAATTAGATGCAACGGAGAAAATTGCTAGTTCCAGCTTGGAAGTCGCTCATGATTGCTGTAAAAACCCTCGCTCACGCCCGGAAATCGCTCATGATCGAAGAAAAACCGCTCGCTCCCGTCCGATAATCGCTCATCCCCGTACAGAAAGTCTCAACTTCACAGACTTAGTCTTACCCTATACATGTCTTACATCGTATCCTTGAAAAAGTTTTGCAAAATGTTCGTTGTAAAGCTTCTTTATAACCCAATCTGTATTAGATGATTAACATAATGTCCAATCACTCCATATGTATTGTTAATAATTTAATCTTGTAAAGAATAATATATTTTCCTTAAGAAAGGAGGAGGGATGTAATGTCCTCTAAAAAACGTTTGGGTAGTGTTGAAATGACTGGTAACCAATGCAAAAAACAAAAACCTAATAAGTATGATTGCTATAAAGATGATTGTTGCAAACAAGCAACTTGTAATTGTGACTTTAAAAAGCAAGAACTTAAGGCAACTGAGCTAGATAGTGATTGTTTTTTAGTCAATTCTTTGGTAGGTACGAAAACCGTTCAAAAGGTAGCGGAAATATCTCTACCACTCACCTTGTTTGAAGGAGTAAGTACGACAAATATTCTCTCTATTAATGTTGTACCTAATTTAAGTGCAATTACACAAAATGTTACAGTAATCAAAGATAAAGTCGTTAATATTGGAATAGTACCTGCAGATATTAGTATTACAACTATAGGTGGGGATGTAGTCGGTATTGTTGGTGGCGTAGCAAATATTCCATTTCAAGCGCATACCGATTTTCCAGGCGCTTGTCCGGAAGATATGGTAGAGGAATCTCCATTAGAAATCGAAGGAATTTTCAGTCAAGAAGGTATATCATTGGTTGCCACAACTGGAGAAGCACTCATTACTGGCATTTTAGTAAAGATTATATTACGCACAACTATTACAGTTACTCGTCCAGTGATTAAGGATGCTGAAGGTAAGTTTTGTGATGTAAATCCGAATCGTTGTAAAGCAGAAGATGGACCTCCATCATTTACTTTCTTGTCTAATAATGAATAGTTATAATTTATTCCTACCGTTGAATCGGCACACTGTTTAAAAGTGCTGCCGATTTTATTTTAATATGTTTTTTTAAAGTACATTCCGAGGTATAACTGCATTTAAATCATGAGGTTACCCACTCACCATTACTAGCTTATATGCCTATGTTTTATTAAGTAATTTGTATCTTTGAAAAAGCTTTGCAAGATGTCGTCGTAAAGTTTCCCTATATCCTAATTTATAATTAGAGTATTAACATAATGTTTCAAAAGTCCAATCACTCGGTAAATTTTTTTAATAGTATAATCTTGTAAAGAATATTATATATATTTTCCTTAAGAAAGGAGGGAGGATGTAATGTCCTCTAAAAAACGTTTCAATAGTGTTGTAATGGTTGGAAACCAATGTAAAAAACACAAACCTAATAATAAAAAGCATGATTGCTATAAAGATGATTTTAAATATGATTGTTGCAAACAAGCAAGTTGTAATTGTAATTTTAAAAAGCCACAACTTAAAGCAACGAAGCTAGACAGCGATTGCTTTCTAATCAATTCTTTGGTAGGTACGAAAACCGTTCAAAAGGTAGCGGAAATATCTCTGCCACTTACCTTATTTCCTGGAGTAGATTTGAGCAATTTGCTCTCTATTAATGTTGTGCCAAATCTAGACGCAGTTACACAAAACGCTACCGTCATAAAAGATAAAGTCGTTAACATCGGATTATTACCTACAAACATTAGTGTAACAGCTGTAGGTGGGGATGTAGTTGATATTGGCGTAGTAGATATTCCATTTCAAGCGCATACCGATTTCCCAGGCGCTTGTCCAGAAGATATGGTTCAGGAAACGCCATTAGAAGTTGAAGGGATTTTCAATCAAGAAGGTATATCATTGGTGGATGCAACTGGCACTGAGATTATTGATGGTATTTTAGTTAAGGTTGTTTTGCGCACTACTATTACAGTTACCCGCCAAGTGATTAAGGATACGGAAGGCAATTTTTGTGATCTAAATCAGAATCGTTGTAAAACAACTGGTAATCTACCATCATTTACTTTCCCACCATCGGGCAATGGGTAACTAAGGTGGTCGATAACCGTTGAATCGGCACACTTCCTAAAAGTGCTGCCGATTTGTTTTAAGATGTGTTTAAAGAGTACATAATTAGCCGCCTCACCCCAGCTAGAAAGTCTCCTATGTTGTCATCTTTACTCTATTATTTCGAGCTTTATTAATGTGATTTTTCCAACATTGCCTATTGCATTATTTTACATTTTGGTGTAGCATTATTAAAAATTAAGTGGTTATAAAAGCAATGAAGAGGATATGCATTATTTTTACAGCTAGCAGAGAGGGAAGAGAAGGTGAGAGCTTCCTAGTCATGGAGAATAGTGTACCGCCTCATAAGCTGTGTTGGGGAAATACGAGTAACCAACGCCGTATTGCTACGTTACAGCATATGGAGTCAAGCAGAAGAGATCGTTGCTTGGAAAATTAGGTGGAACCACGGATAACACATTCGTCCTTATATAGAGGATGCGTGTGTTTTTTATTTGCACTATAGGAAGTATGAAATTTTGTGGTTTACTGCACAAGACAAACACATAAGCTTTCGCCATAAAAACTGAGCAAAAAACAAGTTTCAATTTATGTGGAAACAAATTAGACTTCATTACATTGCTAATCTTGAAGCTAAAAGAGATGGTAGCTACGTTTTTTAGGTGGAAAAGCACTTATATAGATACCCGCACAGGGTTAATGTAAAATGTTCATTCATTCAAGGAGGTTGCTGATCTTGAAATCGCATATTCAAGTACAATTAAAAGATGGAAAAGTAAAAGAATGCACACAAGGTATTACTGTAAAGGAGGTTGCTACATCGATTGGTTCCAGTTTAGGTAAAAGAACAGTTGGAGCTAAAGTAAATGGAATGATGGTAGATGTTAGCTATGAATTGATGAACGATGCTACCGTTGAATTTTATACGTTGGAAACAAAAGAAGGTGTTGAGGTATTACGACACACTACGGCACATGTGCTAGCACAAGCGGTGAAAAGATTGTATCCAAACGTAAAGCTCGGCATTGGACCAGCGATCGAGCACGGTTTTTATTATGATTTTAGGTTAGAAGAGACGTGGAACGAAAATAATTTACAACGAATTGAAGCGGAAATGCGCTCGATTATACATGAAAATTTACCAATAGAAAAAGAAATAATAACTTATGAGGAGGCAATGGATCTATTTACAAAGCGAAATGAACCATTAAAGTTGGAGCTTTTAGAAGATATGAAAGAGCTTGAAGCGCTCACCATTTACCGTCAAGGAGAGTTTGTTGATCTTTGCCGTGGTCCTCATCTGCCAAGTACAGGGTATATAAAGGCATTTCAACTATCACATGTTTCTGGAGCATACTGGCGTGGTGATAGTAATCAAATGATGCTTCAGCGAATATATGGTTATGCGTTTCCGAAGCAAATTCAATTGAAAGCACATCTTGACTTTTTAGAGGAGGCTAGGAAACGGGATCATCGTAAATTAGGCAAACAATTACAGTTGTTTATGTTTTCCGATGAAGCGCCTGGGATGCCATTTTATTTACCTAAGGGACAAATCATTCGCAATGAATTAGAAAATTTTTCTCGAGAGGTGCAGTCACAAGCGAATTATGATGAGGTACGGACACCATTAATGATGAACCAGCGTTTGTGGGAACAGTCTGGACACTGGGATCATTATCATGAAAATATGTATTTTACGGAAGTGGATAAGACAAAGTTTGCGATGAAGCCAATGAATTGTCCTGGCCATATGTTACTGTACAAGAATAATCTATATTCTTATCGAGACTTACCAATACGGATTTCCGAATTTGGTCAAGTACATCGTCATGAATACAGTGGAGCTTTAAATGGGATACTTCGGGTTCGTACTTTCTGTCAAGATGATGCGCATATTTTTGTTAGAAAAGACCAAATAGAAGCGGAAATTGCGCAAGTGTTTCAGTTGATTGATCAGGTTTATCAAACATTTGGTTTCACATATGATGTCGAGCTTTCTACCCGTCCAGAAAAGTCAATGGGAGAGGAGCATCTATGGCAGTCTTCTGAACAAGCATTGCAAAATGTATTACAAGAATTAGAGGCTCCTTATCAGTTAAATGAGGGGGATGGCGCATTTTACGGACCTAAAATTGATTTTCATATTAAAGATGCACTTGGTCGCAGTCATCAATGTGCGACAATCCAACTCGATTTTCAAATGCCAGAGAACTTTGATCTATCCTATATTGATGAACGTAACGAAAAAGTACGTCCTGTTGTGATCCATCGTGCTATTTATGGTTCCCTCGATCGCTTTTTTGGCATTTTAGTGGAACATTTTGCCGGGGCGTTTCCAGTCTGGTTAGCGCCAGTTCAAGTGCAAATTATTCCTGTTTCCAAAGTGCATGAAGCCTATTGCAAGTCAGTAGCCATCAAATTGAAGCAACAGGGTATTAGAGTAGAGATAGATAATCGGGATGAAAAATTAGGATATAAAATAAGAGAAGCACAAATGCAAAAGGTGCCATATACGCTTGTGTTGTAATAACATCCACAAAATGATCTGTAATCGGATAAATGGCAAAATCACAGCCAGCTATTCTACTGTTGTGGCAAGTATGAAATGGATTATTCAATTTTCTTCCTCCTTCTATGAATCATAGTTTTATAAATGTACCGCGATGAAATTGTGCTACAAGAGCAAAGGAACCCGTTTTGAACTTTTATAAACAAGTTTTCACATAGAACAAAGGCTCGGGGCGCCCGATTAGCAACGTAGCGAGTGGAACGAATCAACGAAAGTTTTAGGAATCATGCTCCTGTAACAGGAGTATGTCGGCGCCCTCCGGCAAGCCCGTCTTTAGTCGGCCTTCCTATTTAGAACGAACCGATGATGACTTAGCTTAAGGCGATTTCGTGAAGTCGCCTAGTTGCTGGGCGCTGGAGCCGGACGTGGCTAAATAACTTAGTTAGTTTATCCACAGCTGCAAAATTTTATAATTTCCTAGACCACAAAAAAGACTGCTTTCGTGAAGAAGGCAGTCTTTACCAAATAGACTATGTATGTTGTACTCTCTGGTTTTGACTGCACTTCCCCACGCTAGTATTATCCAGATCGGGTAATAAGGGTCAGAAATTATCCTCTCAGCCATCTAAAATAGCTCCCCTAGTGCAAATAGTTATGCAGTTTTATAGTTTGTTATAGTGAATTATAGTATAGAACGTCAAAGTTCACAACCAATTCGTTTGAAGCTTATAACTAAATTGCACAGTAAATACCATTTCCCTATCGAAAATAGCAGTCTATATGCTTTTGTTTAAAATTGTTTTCGAAAAGGTTATTCGGTCCATTTCATACTAAATAGTATATGGAGATTCGAAAAATATATGTTGATTGTGAAATTGCACAGTTGTTTGTGCTTTAGCTTTATTTCAAGTTGTTAAGTTCAGTTTAAAAACTCGTTTAATTCGAAATAATTATTTAATTAAGATAATATGTTGAATATACAGATTGGAGAGACCTAACTGAAGGAAGGAAAGGGGAATTCGTGCATGTATGATTACATTATTATTGGTGGAGGTATTGTAGGTTTAGCAACTGCATGGCAGCTGAAAACAAAGCATCCGCATTCATCCATTGCCGTATTGGAGAAAGAAGCAGCATGGGCAGCTCATCAAACAGGGAGAAACAGTGGGGTCATTCATAGTGGTATTTATTATAAACCTGGTAGCTTAAAGGCCCAATTAGCGGTGAGGGGTAGAAATTCTATGATTGCATTTTGTCAAAAATATGAGGTGGAGCATGAAGTTTGTGGCAAAATCATTGTAGCTACAAGAAAGCGAGAACTACCGTTTATGGATCAACTGTATCACCGAGGTTGTAAAAATGGTTTACAAATAACAAAATTACAAAGAGAGGAAGTTATTGATCATGAGCCATATGTTCAAGCAGAAGGAGGATTGTATATACCGACAACAGGTATTGTGGATTATCAACAGGTGGCTTATAAATTAGTAGAGTTACTCGCAAACCAAGGAGTTGAGTTGTTTTTAAATACACAAGCACATCAAATGAATGAGAAAGGATTTGAAGTAACGATAGATACGAATCATCAATCTTTGATCGCTAGAAAGGTTATCAATTGTGCGGGATTGCATAGCGACCAATTGGTTAAACAGTCGGGTATTTTAGCGGATGTAAAGATTATCCCTTTTCGTGGGGAGTATTTTACATTAAAAGCAACGAAAC
The DNA here is from genome assembly GCF_013393565.1 of Virgibacillus sp. Taxonomy (NCBI): domain Bacteria; kingdom Bacillati; phylum Bacillota; class Bacilli; order Caryophanales; family Bacillaceae; genus Virgibacillus; species Virgibacillus sp. Next base: position 28,291 of record NZ_JABXHF010000011.1, on the reverse strand, counting down.
ATTATGTAGTAAAAAATTTGGTCTATCCAGTACCAGACCCAAAGTATCCATTTTTAGGCGTACATTTGACGAGAGGAATTCATGGTGAAGTGCATGCAGGTCCTAATGCAGTATGGAGTCTTAAAAAAGAAGGATACAATAAGTGGGACATAGATAGGAAAGAAGCACTAGCTACTTTGTTATTTCCAGGATTTTGGCGATTAGCAAAGGCAAATATAAAGGTGGGCGCAATGGAAATGTCGCGTTCTTTGTATAAAGCATTATTTGTAAAAAGTTTGCAGCGTTTTATTCCAGAAATCCAAACAGAAGATATGATAAAAGCTCCATCTGGTGTACGCGCACAAGCTATGCTTCGAGATGGAACACTACTTGATGACTTTTTTATTATACCCGGAAAAAATGTGCTCCACGTTTGCAATGCACCTTCGCCCGCTGCAACAGCTTCGCTAGAGATTGGTAGGATGATAGCTGAACGGGCATCATTATCATAAGTTTTTTTCGCTATAGGAAAGCTTCATTTTACAATTTTATCACAAGGGGCCGAATTCGGGATCAAGTCCGAAGAGAGGGGGATACGAATGTGTAAAAATACAGAGGTAAAAGTTGTTATCATTGAAGATGATCCCATGGTGCAGGAAGTAAACAAAAAGATGGTAGAAAAAGTAAACGGTTTCATCGTTGTCGCTACTGCAAGAGATGGAAAAACAGGTGTCGAGCATTGTCAAATCTATCAGCCCAATCTCGTATTACTCGATATTTATATGCCTGAACAAGATGGAATTCAAACGATAAAGGCGCTTCGACATCACAATATAAATGTGGAAGTAATTGTCATCTCTGCTGCAGAAGATAGGGAAATGGTTCGCAATATGATGCAGCATGGGGCGTTTGATTATCTTATAAAGCCATTTAAGTATAGTCGTTTAGTAGAGGCATTAAACAAGTATCGAGATTATCATTTTCATTTCTATGGCAACGATAGAGTTGACCAAGAAATGATTGACTTGTGGATCAATAAGCGGTCAGAAGCAAACCATAAAGAAAATGCGCTTCCAAAAGGATTGAATAAGCAAACATTACAGCAAATTACCAACTTATTAGAACGCAAAAATAGTTCTATTTCAGCTGATGAAGCAGCTTCCTGTATAGGAATTTCCCGAGTTACCGCAAGAAGGTATTTAGATTATTTAGAAAAAGGGGGTGCAGTTGAAATTGTCTTACAGTATGGAACTGTAGGCAGACCTGTAAATCGTTATCAGCTCATGCGTAAAGTGAATAAAAACAGCTCTTAATCCATCATATAATTATAGGTTTCACCCTCTTTTTTTAAAAGAATAAGAAAGTATAAAATTTATTGTTGGGTACCGATTTAGCGGAATAGCGACGTCCGGCTCCAGCACCCAGCAACTAGGCGACTTCACAAAATCGCCCTACGATCAGTCACCAGCGGTTCGTGCTAAATAGGAAGGCCGACTAAAAACGGCTTGCCTTAGGGCGTCGGCATATCCCTGTTTTAGTGCCAGGCTTCCTAAAACTTTAGTTGATTTGTTCCAGTCGCTACGTTTCTAAACGGGTTCTTGCGCCTTTGTTCAGTGTAATTAGGAGTAAATATTTTGAACAAAATGTCCAAAACGTACATTATGTTCAAAATATTTATCATTTTACTTGGAAGCGTTATCATTTGAACCATAACAATGGAGGGGGAGAGGAGTTATGCAGAAATATATATTCCTTATTATGGTCATTATAGGGCTGTTTTATTTAGCAGCTTGTAGTGGAGGTGATAAAGCAAATAATCATTCAGCGGCTAGCAATGGAGAGGCACAAGCAATTGTTTTTGGAACAGGTGGCACATCCGGAACCTATTATCCGATAGGAGGTGCTTTGAAGCCAGTTTTTGAAGAAAGTGAATTTGTAAATAATGTAACTGTTGAATCTACAGGTGCATCTGTTGCTAACGTTCAAAATATGCAGAATGGATTGAATCAAATGAGCATTATCATGAGCGATGTTGGGTTTGATGCAATAGAGGGAACAGGTCAATTTGATGGAAACTCTGTAGATGTGCAAGCACTGGCGGGTATGTATCAAAATGTTGTTCAAATTGTTGCTACTACTGATAGCGGGATTGAGAATGTGGAAGATTTGGAAGGGAAACGTGTTGGTGTTGGTAAAGTAGGATCTGGTGTGGAACAAAGCGCACAGAAGGTACTAGAAGTACTGGGGTTATCCTATGATAATCTTTCTAAAGTTACACATACAGGTTACGCTGATAGTGTACAGGAAATGAAAAATGGAAATCTAGATGCAGCGTTTTTCACTTCTGGTATCCCGAATAGTAATATTACAGATTTAATGCAACAAAATGATGTGGTGTTTGTAGAAATAAAAGCAGATATAGCAAATACTTTGATGGAAAAGTATCCGTTTTATAAATCGTTTACGATCCCAGCGAATGATGAGACGATGTACAATCTAGCGGAGGAAGTGACAACGGTTGGTATTCAGAACTTAATCGCAGTATCTCCTGACTTAAATGAAGATATTGTATATGATTTAACGAAACGCTATTATGATTATTTAGGGAGTGAAGAGATCTCTATTCATGCTTTGAAATATTTAGAGAGAGATCAAATAGCAACGGATTTAGTAGTACCATTGCACCCCGGAGCGAAAAAGTTTTATCAAGAGCAGGGATTGGTAGACTAATGTGAGGATACGTTATGTCCGCCGTGTTTTGCTTATTTTATGTTTCTTGGTTGTCAGTTTTATTGGGATGCTCTTTTTTCCAACGCGAGCCATTGTTGTTTTACAAAATGATGCTATTATTTATGCATTTCCTGAAAGTGAGGGTACGTTTGCGTTGAAATGGGTGCACTCCGTTGAAAAAGAAAAATGGATAGAAAAATTTCGAGTGAATAATTGTCAAATTTTTTTACAATCCACAAAGTTTAAAACGTTTGGAGCAGGGGTGCCTGCAATAACAGAACAAGTAATCAAACAGAAAAACGGCTGGTTAGTTGTAGATTTACATCGAGAAATTGGGAGTGAGCTAGTGGTTCGCGCTACAGAAATAAACCATTATAAGTTTATCTTTAAAGGGAAGTATTATCCAATGGCAGCTAGTGATGCTCCTTATGTTATTAAAACGGAACGTGTTCCTTTTTTTGCACTATAGGAAAGTATTTTTGGTGTTTATATTATAAGATAATTGACGGCGTTTTTCGCGATAGATTTAGCGACAAGCCAAGTTCTTCTAATATTTAGTAGTCTGTCCCCAATAAAGAATGGTGAGGTGAAAAAATGAGCGGTGGAGATAAGCTACGGGATTACGAGAGAGAAAGTAACGTACGTACGCATTTACCTAGAGGTGTTCGGATACTATTTGTTGGAATAGCTGTAGCCTTAGGGATTTTTCATCTTTACACATCCTATGCAGGTGCGCTTGTTGATATAAAACAACGTAGTATTCATCTATACACACTAATGATGCTAGCATTTTTATTGTATCCTATAACAAAGAAGAAAAAAAGAAACAAAATACCAATATATGATTATATGTTAGCAGGTGCATCGCTCGTTTTAGGAATCTATATGTTGGTGTCAGCAACTACGATTATTGAGTCAGGCGGGCAAATTAATCATATAGACGTGTATGTAGGAATGGTCGTTATTATCGTATTATTTGAAATAACGAGGAGAGTAACCGGATGGGGGCTAACATTATTAGCTTTCGGTTTTCTTGTTTATGGATTCTATGTCAAACTCTCTATCTACCCTCAATTGACGTGGGACATTATTATAAATGCTTCAAGTGGGATTATAGCCCATCTTGTTTACATTACAGAAGGAGTGTTAGGTACTGCGATAGGTGTATCAGCTAGCTATATTATATTATTTATTCTGTTTGGCGCATTTTTAAGCAAATCAGGTATGGGGCAATTATTTAACGATATGGCCATGGCTGTAGCGGGTCATACCAAAGGTGGACCAGCTAAAGTTGCTGTTTTAGCTAGTGGTTTTCTAGGCTCGATTAACGGATCAGCTATTGCAAATGTTGTAACAACAGGCGCCTTTACCATCCCACTTATGAAAAAAGTTGGCTATCATAAAAATTTTGCTGGAGCTGTAGAGTCTGCTTCTAGTGTAGGTGGACAAATTTTGCCGCCAATTATGGGGGCGGCCGCCTTTATTATGGCAGAAAATCTAGGGATTCCGTACACTACTGTCATTCTAGCGGGAATTATTCCAGCATTGCTATTTTATTTTGGAGTTTTATTACAAGTTCATATTAGAGCTTCAAAACTTAAGCTAAAAGGGTTAGACAAAAATGAGTTACCCACTGTGAAGACAGTTTTAATGAAGCGCGGACATCTTTTGATTCCAATGATCATTCTTTTGTATTTATTATTTAGTGGGAAGACACCTTTTTATGCAGCTTTTTGGTCAATTATAGCTACAGTTCTCATTACCGGGACTGGGAGAATGTTATTTATTAGCGGTGCTGTTTCACTTTTTCTCTTGTTTGAACCGCAAATTGTTGCAGTTTTGGTAGGTGCGAGTATACCAGAATTACGTGACAATTGGTTCGAGTTGGGAAGCATTATTATCATTCCATTGGTGATCAATTTGATACGTAAGCAGGCACAAGTAAAAGCGGAAGAAATTCATGTGAGGGATTTTGTAGATGCATTAGAAAATGGTGTTAGAACAACAATTCCAGTAGCCGTAGCATGTGGAGCTGTTGGCATAATTGTAGGTATAAGCTCTTTAACAGGTGTGGCCTTGGAAATTGCAAGTTCTATTGTTAGTATTGGGGATTTGATCCAAAGTCCACTTTTTCAACTGCTTATTACATTATTTTTAACTATGATAGCTTCTATTATATTGGGAATGGGTCTTCCAAGTATACCAACGTATATTATTACGAGTACCATGGCCGCTCCTATTCTGTTACAATTACCATATTTCCGTGAATTGACTGGTGCAGGTGAATCAGCCGTTTTTGTTGCCCACATGTTTGTTTTTTATTTTGGAATATTTGCAAATATTACCCCTCCAGTGGCATTGGCTGCATTTGCAGGTGCAGGAATAAGTGGTGGAGAGCCGATGAGAACAGGGTTTCAAGCAATGAAACTAGCCATAGCAGGTTTTATTGTACCGTTTATGTTTGTTTTTTCTAATCAAATGTTAATGATGGATGCAACTATTCGGAATATATTCGTTATAATGGCGACCTCATTAACAGGGGTATTCTTACTATCTGTAGCTGTAGAAGGTTATTTTAAGCGCCCGCTTGCTTGGTATATTCGAATTATTGCTACGATAGGAGCTTTATTATTAATATATCCAGGATTGTGGACAGATATGGCTGGGCTCGTTGCTTTGCTTTTTGTACTAGTAATAAGTTTAAAGAGGAATAATGGACTCCCGGCGTCAGAAAATGTGAGTTAGAAAGTTTCGATTTATTGGTTTCTCTCAAAATCCACATGTTGAATTCATACTTTAATTATTCATCTAAAGCGACATGTAATGTTCTCCCACTATAGGAGAGGATAAAATTTTTGGTTTAGACTTGGCGACAAGCCAAATTTTTCTAATAATCAAAGGTGCTTGCATCTTATGTTATAATAGGAGAAGTTAAAGGCAGATAGGGAGGTGAATATAAAATGATTGATTTGCTAAATGAACTGATGAATGATGCTTCTCCCGTTTATTTTTATTTAAGCATCCTTTTTACGTTGTCATCAGCCTATTCGTTTACAGCTATTCAGCCTAGACATATAATGGAATCTCGCTATCTACAAATAAGAGAATACCATAATGAACGCTATCGTTTATTACCAATCCAAGAGTTATTTGGCATGTGTGATGAAATTTTCCAATGGGTTGTAAAAAAAGCGAACCGAATTACTTCTCCAGATGATGATGCAGATCACTCTTTCTTCTCGTTAAAAAGCCAAAATGTATTACAACGAGGAGGAAAAAAATGCACAATCATTTTATATTCACATTTTTCAAGAAATACGGAGTTATTAGTTTAGGTTTGCTATTTTTGCTGACGGGGTGTCAGGCAGACGGTGGGATGATGGGTTTTCAAAATCCATTTCCGCACATGATAAAATATGTTGCTAGTTTGTTTGGGAATGATTATGGCTTATCCATTGTGTTAATAACCATACTCATTCGCTTGTTGCTCATGCCACTTGCATTTAGTCAAATGAAAAAAGGGGCAAAAATGAAAACAAAGATGAAAGAAATGAAACCAGAAATGGACGCTCTTTCACAAAAATATAAAAATAAAAAGGATGCTAGCGCAAAAGCAGCTATGCAAAAAGAAATGATGCAGTTGTACCAAAAGCACGAATTTAACCCAATTAGTTCGATGGGATGTTTGCCAATAATGCTCCAATTCCCTGTCGTCATTGCGTTTTATCATGCTATTCGAAACTCGCAAGAAATAGCGACACACTCCTTTTTATGGTTTAATTTGGGAGAAGTGGATATTATTTTGCCATTTATTGCAGCAGCTGTATATTTCTTGCAATCCCGTTTTTCATTAATTGGTATGGATGAGAAACAAAAGAAACAAATGGCGATCATGGGGTTGATTTCCCCGATTATGATTGGCTTTATTTCCTTTAGTACAGCAGCAGCATTGCCTTTGTATTGGACAGTTAGTGGTACAGTTCTTGTTATACAAACTTTAGTTGCTAAAAAGCTATATTATCGTGAGCATTTAAGCAATAAAGGCAATGCAATGGAGAAGTTAGAAACGACATCATCGTAGTTTTTTACAGTAAGCTATTTGTATTATTAATGGTTGCTGAAGTAGCTAATTGCTTTGAGCGATAAGCCATGCTTTGTTAATATAATAAAAAAAGACCAAATCGCTTCGGTGGTTACCCCTAAAAGTTAGAGTTTTTATTATGCAGCTGATTGGCTGGATTGAGTTCGGTATTCTACTGGACTTAATCCAGCCAATTTTCCTTTTGAACGTTCATGGTTGTACCAGTAGATATATTCTTCAATCCGTCTTTTTAATTCTTCATATTTTACTAATTCTTCTCCATAATACATTTCTTGCTTTAAAATGCCAAAAAAATTCTCCATCGAAGCGTTGTTGGCAGAGCGCTTCGGTTGGACCTACCAATTTCTTATACCGTTCTATTGGTTAAGAGGCCTACATTGTATTTCATATGAAACTTATATAGATTTTCAATAAATTAAATGTATGCTATTATTATGAAAAATTATTTTTTATTTAGGAAGGAGCACGTCTATTGGGATTATCAGTAAGAAAGGCGAATACAACAGATATAGACGATATAAAACAAATCTTAATGGAAGCTGCACGTTGGATTGAAAGACAAGGAATTAATCAGTGGGAATTCCTGTTAGCAGACGATCAAGATGAAGAAATAAAAGCAAATATAGAGGAAGGGACAATGTATGTAGCAGAAATGAATCATAAAATTGTTGCTACATTTTACCTTGGTTTTACTCAAACCGAATTTGATATAAAGGTATGGGGAGAAAGAAAGGATAACGCCTGTTATTTACATCGGTTGGCTGTTCATCAAGATTATCGCGGAAAACAAATCGGAAAACAAGTTATAGATTGGATAGTGTCCCATTTAGATAAAGAGACTGTGCTTAGATTGGATTGCGTTGCGGAGAATCCGGGGTTAAATCGGTTCTATCAACAATACGGCTTCAACTTTGTAGGAAAAGAAAAAGAAGGGGAAAAGGAGTTCTCTTTATATGAAAAATTGATATAATATTGGTGTGTAATTTTTAATTCTTCTATTAACAGTTTAATAGGTAGCGTTGTGCCAATTTCTACAAAAACATGGAGGTGTGACATGAACATAAATGCTGTAAATAGGTCATTAATGTTTTGGGATAATGGAATAAAAAATAAAGAAGAGACATTGTATTCGAAAGATGGAAATAATGAAAAAGAGAAAAGGGATGGAAAGGTAGAAGTTGTAACAGTTAACGGACGCACAAAAACGTATTTGGTGTTAGCTGACGGTAAGAGGATTTTAATTGCAGATGAAGTAAGTAAAGATCAGTTGCAACAAAATGTTAGTTCGCAAGAGCAAAAGGAAAGTAACGCTTCTGAAACAATGGAATTTTTAAACCATCTATTGGGGGTAGGGTCTTCAAGTTTCGTAGGCTTCCAGGTCAGTAATCTTCAAGAAGAAAAAAGTTATGGACGAGAAGAGAATTGAAGCCATTGGTTGGTATAGAAAGCTATTTATGGATGTTTGTTTTAAACGTAATAAACTCTTATCAGCACTTGGGTAGTTATGTTTTTGATCAAAGACATCTCTAAAAGACGATATGGGAGTGTACACATGCGATGTGTACGTTTGATTTCTGTGAAAGGCGTGGTCAGTTATTGACGACGCCGACTAGTTTGGGTGCTTATAAATTATCAACAAACTGCCAAGTGACTTACGAGAAATAAAAAATTATCATTGCATCTTGATTGAATTTTCGGTAAAATTAAATTATTAAAATTGAATACTATGTATAAAAGGCTAAATGAAAATTAAGTCAAAAAAGTTGACGAAGCAAAGTAAGACTCTAGACCTTTTGACATGGATAAGCTGCTAAATCTAATCGACTTTACTGTTGAAGTAAAGCGGATCATTAGGTAGAAACCAGTTATAGGGACAAAGTACAATTTCGTACCATTTGTCTTTATGGCTGGTTTTTTTGCACGATAGGGAAGTGAAAATTTGGGCTTTATCGTATAAGTAAAACGACGGCCACTGCCATACAGACTTGGCAATAGCCGAGTTTTTCTAATTTTTATTCTCTGTGCATTAGTAAGAAAAGGTATGGAGAAATAGGGCATTCCATATAAATGGAATATACTAAAATATTTTAGAGGGGGAATGAACAATGCGTAGTTTGACCGAGTTGGATAAGAAGCATTTCATCCATCCAACATCATCGATACAAGAGCAACAACAGAAGGGTGCGAAGGTAATAATGAAAGAAGGGGACGGTATTTATTTAACAGATGTTACTGGTAAAACATATATCGATGGTGTTTCTTCTCTATGGAATGTAAATGTCGGACATGGAAGAGTAGAATTGGCAGAAGCTGCTGCTCAACAAATGAAAAAAATGGCATTTAGTTCTGCTTTCTCCACGTTTAGTCATGAACCAGCAATCAGGCTCGCTGAGAAAATTGCTTCTATAACTCCAGAAGGATTGAATGCGGTGTTTTTCACATCAGGAGGCTCTGAATCAAATGACTCAGCGGTGAAGCTTGTGCGTCATTATTGGAAAATACAAGGAAAACCAAACAAGCGAAAAATTATTTCTCTGAAACGCAGTTATCATGGTGTGGCTGCTGCTTCTACAAGTGTAACGGGAATTCCAGAATTTTGGGGAATGGCTGGTCATATGATGACAGACTTTCTTCATGTCGACACCCATTATAATAATACGACAGAACAAGCCGTTCAGTCACTTTGTCAAGCGATTGAGGAAGCAGGTCCAGAAACAATTGCAGCTTTTTTTGCGGAACCTGTTCAAGGAGCAGGAGGAGTTATTATACCGCCTGAGGACTACTTCCTTAGAATAAGAGAAGTTTGCAATGCTTATGGCATTCTATTTGTAGCAGATGAAGTGATTACGGGTTTTGGAAGAACAGGGAAGATGTTTGGGATCGAGAATTGGGATGTTATTCCGGATGTCATGACTTTTGCTAAAGGAGTGACAAGCGGTTACTTCCCTCTTGGAGGGGTTGTTGTCTCCGATCCCATACATGAAGTGTTAAAGGAAAAATCTGTTGGTACGCTATTTCACGGTTTTACTTATAGTGGACACCCAACTGCTGCCGCGGTCGCATTAAAAAATATAGCAATAATAAAAGAAGAACGTTTGGTAGAGAATTCAAAACGAATGGGAGACGCGCTTTTACATGGATTAAAAAAGGTGAAAAATCGTCTGGAAATTGTAGGGGACGTCCGATTTGTTGGATTACTAGGTGCAGTTGAGCTGATGCAAAATCCGGCTACGAATAAGCCCTTTTCCTCCAATCTACAGGTGGCTCCTAAAGTAATAGAAGCGCTACATGAACTTGGGGTTATTTGTCGCAGTGTTACGTATGACCATACGAATATCATTTGCCTTGCCCCTCCGCTAATTATAAATCAGAAGCAGGTGGATAAATTAGTAGAAGCTATCTATGAAGCCATTTTGAAAGTACAGCAACAGCTTGGAATAAAAGCGGAGTAATTTTCCTCTAAATTTTTAATGACAAGGATGGAATACTGAATACTTTTATCCCTTATATAAGGTGCTGTAAGACTCCTGCTTTAAGCTTGGAAGGTATAAGTTGAACCATGGGAGATAACAGCACCTAAATCCTATTTTTCATACGAGGTCATCAGGTCAACCCCTTGGGGTACGAAACAATAAGAGGTGAGATAAAAGAAAATCCCCTTTAATTGGAGATTCCCTTTTTTGCCTTCATCCTTGTCATTCTATGTCGGTTCATCTGTTTCATACAATAAATAACTTTTTGTGACAAGACATTAGAATATCCAAAAATTCGTAGATAATATTCGGAAATTTCCCTATTTACAAAACTACATGTAATTTTTTCGAACACGATAGGTTAAAGCTTATGTAGAAGTAAAATGGTGGCTTATGTTATAAAGTTTCGGTGGCGATAAGTCAGCTTTTTCTAATGCTATAGACCTTGAATGAAAGAGGAGGAAGTGTATTGAATGATTCGGATAAGCTTTTAAAGATACTTAGTAATAAAGATGTGCTGGCACTTGCTTTTGGAGCAATGATTGGCTGGGGATGGGTTGTTACCTCAGGACTATGGATTACAGAAGCGGGCTCTTTTGGGGCTATTCTGGCATTTGCAATTGGTGGTTTACTGGTTGTGTTTGTAGGTTTAACATACGCTGAATTAGCTTCTGCTCTTCCACTTGTTGGTGGGGAGCATGTATACACATTTAAAGCAATGGGGAGAGGGGCTTCCTTTGTAGCGACATGGTCAATTATTCTTGGCTATGTATCCGTGGTAGCTTTTGAAGCTGTTGCGTTGCCAACTGTATTTGAATATATGGTGCCTGATTATAGTCAGGGATATTTATATACCATAGCAGGATGGGATGTTACAGTAACCTGGGTAGGGGTCGGCATGATTGGTTCTCTATCAATAGCTTGGATTAACTATCGTGGTATTAAGTTAACAACTGTTATTTCTGTAATTTTAACCGCTTTCATTCTTGCGGCAGGAATCATGTTAATTACCGGAAGTACATTTGGTGGAAATATGGACAATATGCAGCCACTCATTAAAGCAGGTACAACGGGTGTATTTACTGTAATTATTATGACGCCTTTTATGTTTGTAGGCTTCGATGTAATACCTCAAGCAGCGGAAGAGATTAATTTGCCACAGCGGAAAATTGGTCAACTTCTCATCGTATCGGTTATTTTAGCAGTTATCTGGTATATTGCCATTATTTTTGGAGTATCACGTATTTTAAACCCTGAAGAACTCGCTGCGTCAAATTTAGTAACAGCTGACGCCATGGCAAAAGCGTTTGGAGATAGTAATTTAATGGGGAATGTTCTCGTACTCGGTGGCATTGGAGGTATTTTGACAAGCTGGCTTGGCTTTTATGTGGGAGGGAGTCGAGCCATTTATGCGTTAGCAAATGCTGGAATGCTACCAAAGGCTTTGGGAAAATTACATCCGAAATACAAAACACCTTATCGAGCAATTATATTAATTGCAATACTTTCAACAGCAGCACCATTACTTGGCAGACCCTCCCTTGTCTGGTTAGTTAATTCAGGTGGGTTAGGGCTTGTGGTTGCATGGCTAATGGTGTCCATTTCATTTATTTTGCTAAGAAAAAGAGAGCCACATATGAATCGGCCTTTTAAACTACCTGGTGGAACTTTCATTGGCTGGATTGCTGTACTTATGTCTATTGGTGTGGTTATACTTTATATGCCTGGCATGCCATCTTCTTTAGCATGGCCGTATGAGTGGTTTATTATTGGGGCATGGACCATTTTAGGATGTATTTTGTATACTTATTCAATAAAGAAGTATGGGAAGTCATATGCTAACGAATATATGAAGAAAGAGTTAGATCGGATAGCTTAGTTTACTTTTTACATGATAAGAAGGGCTTACGAGCTAACATGAATAATGAAAGTGCGTTTACAACCTACGAGAATTTCGTAGATAAGTGATTTTGTATATTATAATAAAGTATAGACTTTAGCTGAAAACGAAGGCTGGCGCCAAGTCTCCATGGTGAAAGCCTTCGTTTTGCTCATGTTGTTCATTTTGTAGAAAAATGGAGGTAACAAAATAGCGTAGTTTTGGTACAATGGTTATATTCAGAAATTATAGAAAAAACAAACTAGATAAACGAACAAGGGGGGACTTACATGCGTATTGTCAAACCAGAATCACTTCATCTACAAACGTATGCTATCTTGAAAGAAGAAATATTAGAAGGAGCGTATCGACCAGGGGAGCGTGTTGTGGAAGCCAAAATTGCTAATCAATTAGGAATAAGCAGAGGGCCGGTAAGAGAGGCTTTTCGTATGCTGATTCAAGATGGGTTATTAATCTACAATGATGGTTTTGTAAGGGTTTACCATCCGGCAGTACAGGATGTCATTGATGTATTTCAATGTAGAGAAAGTCTGGAGGCGCTAGCGATTAATCTTGCTATAGAACATATTACATATGAAGATAAACAGAAGTTACAAAACAACCTGGAATTGACGTATGAGGCTTATGAGCAAAAACAAACAATGGAATTGAGCAAATTAGATCAAGCATTTCATGATATTATCATTCAAGCTTCAAAAAATAAACAGCTCATGGAGTTACTTGAAAACATAAGGACAAAAATTCATTATATGCGGATTACAATGATAAAGGGAGAATTCTACCCTTCTTTTGTAAAAGAGCATGAAAAGCTAGTTGGCTTTTTATTAGATGGTAAGGTGGAAGAAGCGACAAATTCCATGAAGGTGCATATCCAAAAAGGCTTAAGAGGAGTATTAATGTATATTGGTAAAGTTCAGTCCAGATGAGAGAAACAACATCTGGATTTTTATTTTTTAAAAGATAAGAAATCATAAAATGAGGTGCTAATGGACAGTCGCGTCCGGCTCCAGCGCCCAGCAACTAGCCGACTTCACGAAGCAATAAAATATAGTGGGAAGAGTACCTATAGTTTACAGTCCTCTGTTGACTAAGATAATAAATTATATTAAAATATAACAAAATACTTAATATGCTGAAAATTTGGAATCAAAACACTGTCACTTCTAATGAGGTATATAAAATGAATCTGCCATCAGTAGGGGTTACCTTTCTTCCCCCTACTAATTGTTTGTACTTTAGGAAAAGGCCTAAAGACTGCAAAAGATTTGGAAATGAAGTGCTGTTACCTTAACTTATCCAGCTCACTTGTTCCAAATCTTGTAGCGGGAGCCTTGCAGTACTTTATATCTGGGAAAAAAGTGAGGTGTAGTGAAGTGAAAGAAGGTTTGTATATTGGCCAATCGAAGCAGATGACGGTAGAAGTCAAAGAGGAAATGGTAGCCCAATTCAATGGAGAAGTAATTCATCCTGTGTATTCAACAGCCTCTATGGTTTATCACATGGAATGGGTGTCAAGGCAATTACTAATTCCTTATTTAGAACAGGATGAAGAAGGAATGGGCGCTGCAGTAAGCGTTGAGCATATTGCTCCTTCGGGTGTAGGTACTACTATTCATTTAGAGGCTACTGTTATAGAGGTGAGTAAAAGAGAGCTACTGACAAAGGTTTACGTAACAAATGAGCATGGAAGGATTGGCAAAGGAAAGGTAAAACAAGTAGTCTTACCGAAAGAAGTTATTCAAGAAAAAGTGCGTATCGCAACGAAGTGAGAGGGGGATTTAGAATTGAAGCAAGTAGAACAATTGCAAGAGGTAGACCTGTTTCAAAAGATAGCGAATCACGAGCAAGTTGTTTTTTGTAATGATCGTCAGTCTGGGTTGAAAGCAATTATAGCTATACATAATACGACGCTAGGACCTGCTCTAGGCGGAACACGTATGTATCCTTATTCAAGTGTTCAAGAAGCTTTGGAAGATGCCCTTCGTTTATCGGAAGGGATGACAGCGAAATGTGCAATAAGTGACGTAGATTTTGGAGGAGGTAAGGCGGTCATCATTGGTGATCCGAATAAAGATAAATCGCCTGCTATGTTTCGAGCACTCGGTCAGTTTGTAGATTCATTAAATGGCAGATTTATCACCGGAACAGATATGGGAACAAGTATGAACGATTTTATTCATGCAGCCAAGGAAACGAAATTCATTAATGGTATTCCAGAATCATTTGGAGGAAGTGGTGATTCATCCATACCAACTGCCAAAGGCATCCTATATGCTTTAAAAGCGACAAACCAGTTTTTGTTTCATAACGATTCTCTTGATAGGGTGTATGCCATACAAGGTTTGGGAAAGGTTGGAAGAAAAGTTGCTGTACATTTGTTAGAAGCTGGTGCATTTGTATATGTTACGGATGCTAATGAAAGCGTTATCAAAAGTTTTTTAAATGAAGTAAGAGATAAGCAACATTGTATTCAAGTTGTTAGTGCAGAAGAAATTTATCGAGTAAATGCTGATATCTTTATGCCGTGTGCGATAGGGGGGATTATTAATGAAGAAACAATTAAATTGCTCAACGTAAAGGCTGTGGTTGGATCAGCTAACAATCAGTTAGCATGTGACAAATATGCAGCGTCTTTGACTGAAAAAGAGATTCTATATGCGCCTGATTATATTGTTAATGCAGGAGGACTTATTCAAATTGCTGATGAGCTATATGGGGTGAATAAAGAACGTGTACTGAAAAAGGTAGCTTCTATATATGATACAATACTTCAATTATTTAAGGATGCCCAAGATGCTAATATTACTACGGTAGAAGCGGCGCGTAGGGAATGCGAGAGAAAGTTAGATGAGCAGCAGCACCGAAATAATTTTTATAGTCGTAGCCGAAGACCCAAATGGGATATAAAGTAACATTTCAATTCGTGGATAGTTAACACTTATCTCTTCATACTATATGGAAATAACTTACATTTTTCACAGGAAAGGGAACTTAGTCGCAGTTGTTCCCACCTAAATTTGTTTAGCGCACATCTCCAAACTTTAAAGGGAGTTACGCACAAGCTTATATGTAAAAAGCAATGGGAGTAAAAATAACACCTAAATCCCAATTTGTTCAAAGGCCTTTAGGTCATACACTTGGGCTACTAAAAATCAACAAAATTCTTCACTGATTGAGATTCACTTTATTATTTCATAAAGCATGGAGTAAGTTAACGAGGTAAAACGCTGATGGAATATTGGATGCTTTACTTCTTGTTTTTTACTTTCATCAAATTATTATAAGGGAAGGGAACGAAGATATGTACCGTATAAAAGCTGTCCAATCGCCTTCGCTTCGAGAATCTCTATTTGTAACAGTGCTTATTATATGTATCATTAGTTTGAGTATCATTTTTGTAGAGGCAGCACCACATGTTCCGCTAATTATTTCTTTGCTAGTTCTTTGTGTTTATGGGATATTCAAGCGGGTTCCATACAGGCTTTTGGAGCGGGGAATTGCAGAAGGAGCCAAATCTGGAATGGGAGCAGTTTTTATTTTTTTCTTTATTGGGATATTAATTGCTGCCTGGATGGCAGGTGGAACGATTCCGACTATGATGTACGCAGGATTCCAGTTGGTGACACCAAATTTTTACTTTGTCATTGTCTTTATTGTCACTGCTCTTATTGGGCTTGTCGTCGGTAGTTCTTTAACAACGATTGCTACAGTAGGTGTTGCCTTTATTGGTATTTCTGGTGCAGTTGATGCTTCTTTAGCTATTACTGCAGGGGCAATTGTTTCTGGAGCATTTTTTGGAGATAAAATGTCACCATTATCAGATACAACGAATATGGCATCATCCACATTGCAGGTAGATTTATTTGAACATATAAAGAATATGATGGGAACAACGATTCCCGCATTTATCATTACGTTACTTATTTTTTTCTTTATATCGCCTAATCTAATAGATGCCAACTTCGAAAGAATGGCTAATTTCCAAACAGGGTTATTAAAGACTGGTTTAATTCATTGGGAAAACGCTGTTATTCCATTTCTCGTGTTACTCATTTTTTCGATTAAAAAGGTGCCAGCTATTATAACATTGGCAGCGGGGTCCATAACCGCTATAGGTATTATGTATCTTCATCAATCCCTATCTATAGGTCAGCTTTTTGGTACACTTATGGATGGATTTCATTCCGATACAGGGGTTGAGGCTATTGACGCTTTGTTAACGCGCGGTGGAATCAATGGCATGTTATTTACTATTAGTCTTGTGTTACTTGCCTTGAGTATGGGTGGGTTACTGTTTACACTCGGAATAATTCCTCGCTTACTTGTATCCATTGATCATCTTTTAAATAGAGTGTTTTCCGTTGTCTTGGCTTCTGCTACAACGGCAATTGGAATTAATGTTTTAATTGGTGAACAGTATTTATCCATTTTGTTAACGGGTGAGACATACCAACCTCGCTATGCTAAGGTAGGCTTGGAAAACAAAAATTTATCTAGAGTTTCTGAAGATGCTGGAACAGTGATTAACCCCCTCGTACCATGGAGCGTGTGTGGCGTTTTTATTACGTCCGTGTTGGGCGTATCTACTTTGGCTTACTTACCATTTGCATTTTTCTGTTTACTTTCTCCGTTATTAACGATTTTATATGGATTTACCGGTTGGACATTAACCTATACGAAGCAAAATAAAAATTTCACCAATGAAGCCATAGTAGAAGAGTAGAGGGGAATTTCTATTTTTTACACTAGGTTTTATAGTAGATGGAAAACGAAGGCTTTTTCCATAAAGAAGTGGCGATAAGTCTTCATTTTTCTAAAAAATAATGTCGTATTTCCTGGGAAATATTTTGTAGAATAATAAGTTTTCTTACACTGTAAGAAATTATAAAAGTTTAAAGGTTTATAGTAGAAGAAAAACAAAGGCTTCTCGCCATAAGACTTGGCGAGAAGCCAAGTTTTTCTAAAATAATAAGAAAGTATAAAATTTGTTGCTTTTGGATACCGATTTAACGTAATAGCCACGTCCAGCTCCATTGCTCAGCAACTAGGCGACTTCACTCCAATGCCCTAAGCTAAGTCATCATCGGTTCGTGCCTCACCGTGATTCCTTTATCTCAGTTGTTCGTTCCACTCGTTACGTTGCTAAACGGGCGCTTGCGCCTTTGTTCAATATAAGGTGCTACAAGGCGCCCACTTCCAGTATTGGAAATTAAATTCGTCAACTAACTGCGCGTCTACAGCACCTAGATACTATTTTGTTGAAGAGCTATAGGTTATACACTTGAGCTAAGGAAAGGTAAAAATTGAAAGTATTCCCATCGTAAAAACTGCAGCGTGTGCAAAACGAGGTAATTAGTCAAGTTTTTATGGATGGTGTAGCAAGCACCCCATGGACGCTCGTTACACCAATTGTCATGTAAAGATATTATTTCCAATCTTCCATGTTCCAAATGTTAGTGATCCAATTTTCATAAAATTCCCGTTCATGGGAAACAAGTATTAATGTTCCGGTATATTGTTGTAAAGCTTCCATAAGAGCGTCTTTTGTCGCAACATCTAAGTGGTTGGTCGGTTCATCTAGAATTAGCACATTGCTTTTAGCAAGCATTAGCTTGCATAACCTTACTTTTGATTGTTCTCCACCGCTAAGAGAGTGCAGCTTTTGAAAAATATGTTCTGAGCGAAGTCCGCAACGCGCTAACGTTTTTCTTATTTCTTTTTGGGTCAAATCAGGATACGCGTTCCAGACTTCTTCTAAGGCCGTATGTTTTCCGACCGCTGGCATCTCTTGTTCAAAATAAGCTGGTCGTACGCGATCGCCAATGCTTACATTTCCATTTAGGGGTTGTAGCTTTCCTAGTAATGTCTTTAAAGTGGTCGTTTTTCCTATTCCATTATGACCTGTTAAGGCGATTTTTTCACCACGTTGTAATTTTACATTTACATCAGAAAACAAGGCTGTTTCATAACCGATAGTTAAGTCTTTTGTTTCCAGTACGATGTTTGCCGGTTGTGCTGAAACGGAAAAGTTGAAAATAGGTTTTGGGTTATGGCTTGGCTTTTCCACACGTTCCATTTTGTTTAACTTCTTTTCTCTACTTTTCGCTTGTTTGGCGGTAGAGGCACGTGCTTTGTTTTTTTGAATATAGGTTTCTAATTTGCTAATTTTTTCTTGTTGTTTTTGATATTCAAGATAAATTTGTCTTCTCCGTAGTTCATATGCTTGAAGAAATTGCTCATAATTTCCCGGATACCTTGTTAATTGGTTGTGCTCAAGGTGGTAAATACATTGCACGACTTTGTTCATAAAACCTGTGTCATGTGTAATGAGAATAAAAGCATGCGGATACGTTTGTAAATAGGATGTGAGCCATGCAATATGAGCAGTATCTAAGTAGTTTGTCGGCTCATCTAATAATAATATATCAGGCTCCTCTAGCAGTAACTTGCCCAACAATAGTTTTGTTCGTTGTCCGCCACTTAATTGACTTACGTCTGTTTCTAGCCCAAGTTGTGAAATTCCAAGTCCTGCCGCTACTTCTTCTATTTTAGCGGGAATTTGATAGAAGTCATATTGATCTAATTTTGCTTGAAGTTTGCTATAGTGATGCAATAATTCATCTAGGTTTTCTGGTTTGGCAGAAGACATCTTCCCTGTAATAGCCAGCATTTCTTCTTCGGCTAAAAATAAATCTTGAAAAGCTGTTTGTAAAAACTGTCTGATTGATTGACCGCTATTTAGATGGATATGCTGTTCTAAGCTTCCAACATGGGCTTTAGGGTGCCATTGTACAGTTCCTTCATCTGGGATTATATATGCAGTAAGAATATGAAACAGGGTTGATTTCCCAGCTCCGTTAGGTCCAACAAGCCCAATATGCTCTCCTTTTAGTAATCGAAAAGATATATCTTTTAATACGGTTTTGTCACCATAACTATGGGTTAGGTTTTGCACGTCTAATAAACTCATGATCATTTCTCCTTTTTGCTAATAGTTATCAAATAAATTGCTTGCAAGTACAAGGAGATAATACGCGAACGAAATGGATGATAAGAAGCTCCATTAGAGCACGTGCTTATGCTATTTATAGCATATAAAAAAGCAGAGCATACGGCCCTGCTCAAAACTGATGAAATGAGTATATACGTATCTTTCATCATATTATATAATGAGTTCAGGTAATTATCCGCTGCTTGTAACTTGCAAGGCTTGTTTTGAAAAAAGGGCATACTTCTCCCGTCGTTAAGCACAAGCAATTTGAAGCACAGCAGATAATAACATAGATAACCTTCACTCCTTTGATTTGAAATTTAAAAATTGTACTATTAATATAGCACACTGTTATTAAATAATGCAACGATTCTTAAAATCCTTATGTGTCATTTTTGATGGTGAACCAAACTGTACTAATGGAGGAGCGCATGCAAATTTTTTACTATTAGGTACTTATAAGAGTATAAAGGTTTATAGTAGAAGAAAAATAAAGGCTTTCGCCATAAGACTTGGCGACGAGTAAGTTTTTCTAACATATTTAGTGCTAAGTGAAACTATTATAAGAAATGCGGAAAGGAGGGAGAAGTGATGAAAAAAATCTTCCAAGCGACCACAAATGAAGATTCCTAAGACAAGGGGAGAGCGAATTTGGAATGCTATTGGTTATACGATTTTTTTAGGAACAATCATTTTTGTTATGTGGGTATGGAAATATATACCAAATGAAGTACCGGCTCATTTTAATAGCGCCGGTGAAATCACGCGTTGGGGTTCAAAATGGGAATTGCTTATTATACTTATACTTGGTATTTTTACTGCGACATTTATGGGGGTGATGGAGAGGTACCCTGAATCACATAATTATCCAAAGCGTTTTAATGAAACAAATGCCAAAGCTTTTTATTTGCATAGTAGAAAAATGATGAATCAATTAAAGAACATTTGTCTGATTATTTTTTCAATCATTACATTGGAAAGTATATTTATTGCAATGAGCTGGTGGGAAGGTTTAGGTGTTTGGATGTTACCACTTCTTATTACATTCGCATTTTTTCCGTTAATTTTAAGCTTCATGAAACGAAGGAAAATTAAATAGTAGTGAAGGATAGCATTCATGTAAACTGTTTAAGTCTAGGACCATTGCTAGGCTTATTTTTAATGGTTATTATCTAATCTTGTGACTAGATAACCTTTTTATGTTTAAAATTTGCTTTCAGCAATAACGCGTACATTTGTGAATTTATGATCAAAATAATCCATTTTGTTGCTTTGAATGACACAATTAATAATAAACGCTATTAATATACGAAAATTATACATTAAATTTTCGTTAATTTGTAACACAATTCGTGAACATTTTTTGACAGTTTAAGTATGGGGTTGTGCTCAAAAATATGTGGGATTATGATAATTAAACGGTAATTTGTTTAAAAGCAAAATACTAATTCTAAAATATATCACAACAACATGAATCTAGGGGGAGGGGTATCTTTATGAAATTGAAATGGGCCATATTAGGAGCTCTATTCACATTAACAGCAGTACTAACTGGCTGTGAACCGTTAACGGTGCTTGATCCAAAAGGTCCACAAGCACAAACGCAAGCAGATGTGATTTGGATCTCTATTGCTATTATGGCATTTATCGTTATTACTGTATTTGTAATGCTAGTATATATACTTATCAAATATCGAGGTTCGAAACAAGCCGATTCCTATGAGCCTCCACATATTGAAGGAAATAAAATAGTAGAAAGTATTGTAGTAGGAATACCAATTATTATTGTGGCTGTGCTTTCTATTATTTCTGTACAAAGCACGTATGAGGTAGAGGCTAAGCCAGAAGGGTATGGAGATAAAGAACCATTAGTTGTTTATGCATCCTCTTCTGACTGGAAATGGCATTTCAGCTACCCAGAACAAGATATTGAAACAGTCAACTATCTTTATGTGCCAACAGATAGACCGCTAGAATTTAAGTTATATTCTTATGGACCAATAACAAGTTTTTGGATTCCGCAACTAGGCGGGCAAAAATATGCGATGTCAGATATGATTACGACATTACATTTAGCAGCTGATGTTCCTGGTGAATTTATGGGACGTAACTCCAATTTTAGTGGGGAAGGATTTGCTGAGAACACGTTTAATGTAACGGCAATGCCGCAACAAGAGTTTGATGATTGGGTAAAAGAAGTAAAGCAAACGGCTAAACCACTAACAGAAGAAAAATTCGATGAGTTATTGGAACCTGGCCATTTAGGACAATTAACATTTACTGGAACTCATCTTGGCTTTATGCCACCACCTAAAGGGCATCATGAGGGTCATGGAGCAGGTGGAGAGGATCATAGCGAGCATTCATCACATGAGAGCGAAAACGCAGAGCATTCCGAACATGATAATAATAACAATGAGCATGATCATGAATCAGATGAAGCGGCAAGTCACAACGAGTAAGCATTCCGTCGTTTTACAACAGGATTTTCCAGGAGGGAGAAGAGAGAATGGAGTTTTTTGAACGATTTGCCATACCGCATCCCAGTCCTGCCATATATGCATCTATGGTTGCTATCGCTTTAACGACCATTGCGGTCGTTGTAGGGTTAACCTATTTTAAAAAATGGGGTTATTTATGGCGCGAGTGGTTGACAACGGTGGACCATAAGAAAATAGGTATTATGTATATGATTTCTGCATTATTAATGCTATTTCGGGGTGGAGCAGATGCGTTAATGATGCGCGCACAAACGGCTGTACCTGAGAATACATTACTTGATGCACAGCACTATAATGAAATTTTTACAACACATGGTGTCGTGATGATTATTTTCATGGCGATGGCGTTTATTATTGCATTAATGAACTTTGTCATTCCGTTGCAAATTGGTGCACGTGATGTAGCATTTCCACGCTTAAATGCACTTAGTTTTTGGCTTTATTTTATGGGGGCAATGCTCCTTAATATATCATTCGTTATTGGTGGGTCACCAAGTTCTGGTTGGACATCGTATTTTCCGCTTGCAGGAAATGAACTCAGTCCATCTGTAGGAACGAATTATTACATGCTTGCACTACAAATTTCGGGATTAGGTACGCTGATAACGGGGATTAATTTTATCGTAACGATTTTAAAAATGCGTGCTCCAGGTATGACATTAATGAAAATGCCAATGTTTACATGGGCTGGTTTAATTACAAACGTTATTATCGTATTTGCGTTCCCAGTATTAACGGTTGCTTTAGCAATGGGTACGATGGACCGTTTATTTGCAACTAATTTCTTTACTACGACAGACGGTGGTATGGATATGCTTTGGGCCAACCTGTTTTGGGTTTGGGGCCATCCAGAAGTATACATTTTAATACTACCTGCATTTGGTATATACAGTGAAATTATTCCAACGTTCGCTCGCAGGAATTTATATGGCTACACAACGATGGTTGTTTCAATGGTCGTTATATCTTTATTGTCCTTTGTCGTTTGGGTACACCACTTCTTTACGATGGGGCAAGGTGCGCTTGTAAATAGTATCTTCTCTATTACAACGATGGCGATTGCCGTACCGACAGGAATAAAAATATTTAACTGGCTGTTTACGATGTGGAAAGGGAAGATCCAGTTTACTGTTCCGATGCTGTATTCGTTAGGTTTTATTCCAATCTTTACGATTGGTGGCGTGACAGGAGTTATGCTAGGTATGGCTTCTGCGGATTATCAATATCATAATACGATGTTCTTAGTAGCCCACTTCCACTTAGTTATTATTCCAGGTGTCGTATTTGCTATGATCGCTGGTTTAACGTACTGGTGGCCGAAAATGTTTGGCTTTATGCTAAACGAACGAATTGGTAAATGGGGCTTCTGGTTTGTTGCTGGAGGTACAGTTCTAGCATTCTTCCCAATGTTTATCTCTGGTTTAGATGGGCAAGCACGTCGTATGTATACCTACTCGGAGGGAACAGGCTTTGGAATTTGGAATATGCTTTCCTTTGTGGGCGCCATCGGTTTAGCGATCGGTTTTGCGCTGCTTGTATACAATATCTACTATAGTACGAGATATGCGTCTAGGGACATTGGAGACGATCCATGGAATGCGCGTTCTTTAGAATGGGCAACACATAATCCAGTACCTGAATATAACTTTGCCATTACACCGCAAGTGAATTCTAGTGAGGCGTTCTGGGATGCGAAAAAACGTGGACATAAACTATTTAAAGCTGGCTACAAAGATATTCATATGCCAAACAATAGTGGTATTCCATTTATTATGAGTGTGTTTTTCTTCATCTTCGGTTTTGCGTTTATCTTTAGTATGTGGATTACGGTTATCGTTTCATTAATTGCTATTTTAGCTTGTATGACATACCGTTCCTTTGAAAAGGACGATGGTTATCATATTACTGCTGAAGAACTAAAGAAAGCAGAATCGGAATTGCGAGGTGCTAAATAATGCAAATAGATAAAACAAAACCACTGGAGTATAGCACAGAGCAAGGACGTTTAAATATTTTAGGCTTTTGGATATTTATTGGCGCTGAAGTGATGTTATTTGCTACCCTGTTTGCTTCTTACTTTACATTAGTAGATCGAACAGGAAGCGGTCCTTCAGGATCGGAAATTTTTGAATTAACGCCTGTTTTAATTGAAACGTTACTTTTATTAACAAGTAGTTTTACAATTGGTCTTGGCGTGCATGCAATGAGATTAGGTCGTACAAAGGCAATGCTGACCTTTTTCATCATCACGTTGGTATTAGGTCTTGCTTTTCTAGGTGTCGAGATTTATGAATTTGTGCATTACGTACATGTTGGTGCAGGTTTACAAACGAGTGCGTTTACTTCTATTTTATTAACGACACTAGGGACACATGGACTACACGTAACCTTTGGCCTGTTCTGGGGTGTTATGATCGTTATGCAAGTGATGAAACGTGGGTTAACACCAGCAACAGCGAATAAATCATTCATTTTCTCCCTTTATTGGCACTTTTTAGATGTCGTTTGGATTTTCATCTTCAGCTTCATCTACTTGAAAGGAATGATGTAAAATGAAGGAATTATTTCCAGCTAAACACGTATCGGGTTTTGTGTTCTCGCTCATTCTTACAGGTGTCGCCTTACTTGTTTATTTCATGGATATGTCATTTGCTGTAGGGATGACCATCCTTGTCATTACCGCATTTGCCCAAGCAACGTTGCAGTTAGTTGTTTTTATGCACGCTGGGGAATCATCTGATAAAAGATCGATTTATATTAGTGTCATATACGGAATTATTATAGCGATAGCTACAGTTTTAGGTACGCTATTAGCAATGATTTGGGGTTATGTATAAAATAGAAGAAGAGCTATCCAGATGTTGTTGGGTAGCTCTTTTTGCTCAACATGTATAAAGTGACTACAGGCTGAATTTTCTAGATCTCACTTGTGTTGTCGATGGATGTAGGTTCAGGTACTTCTATCTGTATTGCTAGTTTGTTCTCGTTTCCGCCATTGCTATTAAACAAAATGCAACCAATTAGAAGTGCTCCACAAGTAAATGAGAAATTAATTTTTTCATATTATTCCTCCTTACTTTATAGTAAATACTACAGGCTATGGTAGTGGCTAAAAATCACTTGTATTATCGATGGATGTAGGTTTAGGTACGTCTGCAGATACTGCTAGTTTGTCCTCATTTTGCACATTACTAGTAAACAAAATGCCCCCAATTAGAAGTGCTCCACAAGTAAATGAAACAATCGTTTTTTTCATATTACTCCTCCTTACCATTTTATTAATTGGTCATAATTACTATTGGCTAACTTATAATACTGTGTAGACTTTTTATATTTTCCCACTTTTTCAAATTGGGATGCTATCAATACTGCATAAAATACTAAATGTCGATAGTCTTTTTTATGCTTTAAATACGGTAAAAATGCATCTTCTAATACTACGATAAGTTTGTTCAACTCTTCATTTAGCAGGTGTGTATACACTTGAAGTGTGTAATGATAAAATTTATAATACTCTTTGCCTTGAGCTAGACTCAGCACTTCTTTCCCAAGTTGCAAATATTCTTTCGCTTGTGTGTATTCCTTATTTTGATAAAAGTTCTGTATTAAGCTGGCAAACACATCTAGTTTAATTTCAAAATTTAAGTCTGCAGTATTTAAGGCGAGTAAATAATTTTTAGTAGAATGTTTTAAATCCCCAATAGTTGAATAAAACCGGCCTAAATTAAGGTAGACCAACTGAATAACATCTTTATTGTTGCTTAACTTACCTAGATACATTGCTTGGTTATAATTTTCTAGCGCAAGCTCATTCATTCTAATTCGTCGGTATGAAATACCTAGCAAGATATGACATTGCGCACAACGTACAAAATTGTACTCTTGTTGAAACACGACCATAGCTTTGTTAGCATAATTAATCGTTTCTAATCCATTTAATAGTTTGCTATATTCAATAGATATCGCATAATGCAAATCAGCAACTTCACTTTCGTTAATATCAGCTAATCGAATTGTTTTCTCCGCTTGTTGATAGCATTGCAAAGATTGTTGAGGTTTTTCTTTAAAGGAGTAGTAATTCCCTTTAAATTTATTCCAGTAATATTTATGTGTAGAATTAAATGAATCAGCCATTTCGTGGAGTTCATTCATCTTATGTAAAGCACGTTTTAAGTCGCGTAAGACTACATAATAACGAATTTGATGAATTTCAAACATGATAGTTTGGTCGTTAATACTTCGATTCATTACTTCTTGCAATTCTTCAAATTTAGCTATCATTTCTTCTTTATCAAAACGGTCATAGAGGATGTCATACCATTGCTTACATTTTTCTTCTAATTGTATATCTGGCGTTTCTACAAGCTCAATGTCTAGGCGATTACAGAGCGATTGAATGATTTCCGGATTGGCTTTTGCTTTTTGATTTTCTATTTTTGATAAATAGGATAAAGAAACAATACCTGCTGATAATTCTTCTTGTGTCATATTACGTTTCGTTCGCTGCAATTTAATAATAGAACCTATGTCTAACAAATAGATAGTCACCTCCTAGATACGACTTATATTAACTCCTATTATACTAGTAATTTGTAATAATTTGTATTGGGAAAAAAGTGTGATTTTTCTAGTATATGTACTTTAAATAAGGTCTTTTTACACTACATTTTCTTTTATGGGGAAAATGTGGTTTGTTGTTGTGCGCCCTGCATGTGCGGAAACTTGGTGGTGAAAGTCCACTACAGGCTTGGCAGTAGGAACTGTTAGCGAAAGGCAAGGTGGCTATCGTGAGGTAGTGGCTGAAGGAAGCCGGACGCAAACTCCTGAACAGACGAACAGAAACTAGATAGAAGGCTGAATGAGGTCGGATAAGTCTGCAACACAAGATAAAGTCCAATACTGCCCGAAACCTATACAGTAAATCTAGCAGTTACATGGGAGGAAAGCTTTCGCTCTTACCGGGGGAGATCTTATGAGGGTGCGGTGCAAGTTGAATGATAACGAACCAGCACAACCAAAGTGGTGACGTTTTGGTGAATCGCAAGAAGTCAGCAGAGGTCATAGTAATGTTTACGGAAGAAACATGAAGGACCGAACAATAGTAATTTTGAAAAACTCTAGGAGGTGTGGAAGGTGCGACAACTGCAGAAAACAGGAGAATCTGGCTATCGGCAGAGAGATAGTGTGGAACACGAAGGGTATGTCGAAGCGCATAGTACCTTTCATGGCGAAAAGAATAATCAAAATGGTGTATCCAATCTGTTTGAAAGAATCCTATCAAGGGATAATCTAAATCAAGCTTACCTGCAAGTAGTCAGAAATAAGGGTGCAGCTGGAGTGGATGGTATGACATACGACCAGTTGCTTCCATATTTGAAGGATCATAAAGAGGAATTGTTACTTCAGTTACGTCAAGGGAGGTACAAACCACAACCCGTTCTACGGGTTGAAATTCCGAAACCAGATGGTGGGAAGAGAAAACTGGGATTCATACAGTTATTGACCGAATACTTCAAGAAGCTATCAACCAAGTATTACAACCAATATTTGAACAGACGTTCTCCGATAATAGTTTTGGGTATCGTCCAAAACGTAGTGCACATCAAACCATCATACGGGCAAAGTCGTACTACGCTTGATAAGAAAATATTTATTACGTGGAACCATGATTGACAGCATCTATGAAAAATCAGAGGAAGGAACGCCTCAAGGGGGATTATGCGAAGTATTCCGTTATGCAAAGTAAACTTCAAAAAGCTTATGGATAAAGGGCTGTTCTTCCATTTACTCTGCATAATATCTATTTTATTTTAACTCAGAAAGCCAAGAAAGAAGCGATTGGTCCTTATTCGAATCCGGTAGATCGCTATTAATCAAATCCGGATAAATATTTTCAAGTGCCTTTCTTTTTGTCTCTGTATCCGTTCTGGCATAGATCTCCGTTGTTTTTAAATCCACATGACCAAGGAAATCACGAATATATATTAAGTTGACGCCGGCTTGCAGTAAACGTATAGCTTTTGAGTGCGAAACATATGTGGTTTTACTTTTGCAGGTATCATCGTAGAAGTCATTTGTGCTTCTGCCACATATTTTGAAATAATATAAGCTATTGCTTGCTTGGTAAGCTTGTTATGTTGGCTGTTAGAGAATAAAGGATATTCATTTTTCCATGGTTTATCAAGCTGATGTTAAACAATATAGCGCTCCAACAACGATACCGTATTTTTCATAAGAGGCACACGTCTTATTTTATTGCCTTTTCCGTTTAATACAATGACTGCCGGCGCCTTAAGAATGACATCTCTGACAGTAATATCAATAAGTTCCTGTACCTTGGCTCCTGTATCATACAACACACTCATGAGTGTCAGGTTACGTCGTCCCTTCAGGCAATTTTTATGGATCTATACTAAATGTTGAGGTTTCCACAACAATTTGAGCATAAAAATATACACGCAAACATCCAAATCTTTTATACTTGAATTGACTAGAAACAAGAAAAGATTGGAGTTGCGTGCAAATGAATTTTACCATAAAAATGCCTGGTCTTGAAGATGTATGGATTACAAAAGTGGAGGGAATGGAAGGTGGTATTGCGCTTCATGTAGAAAT
>NZ_JABXHF010000100.1:0-11171 GCF_013393565.1 Virgibacillus sp. | reverse complement strand
TAAATTTACTGCTGTCACATAAACATTACTACTCGCAGTCAACTCCAGGCGCAGTCCATATGTAAAGCCAAGTACTGCACGTTTGGTTGCTGCATATACGCAAGCTCTTGGTGTGGCTATTTTCCCTGCTTGAGATGCGATATTAACGATATGTGCTAAGGATTGTTTTTGAAAATATGGCAAGAGCTGCTTGGTTATACCAATTAAAGAAGCTACATTTAATTGAATCATAGACTCGATATCACCTTCATTCATTGCACTCAATTCTGCAAACATTCCTATACCAGCATTATTAATGAGACCATGCACTGGATCGTGGTTTTCTATGATTTCATTTATCACCTTTTTTGTCTCCTGCTTATTTAACAAATCAACAATATAAATAGGACTATCAATATGGAATGAGTAAAGAATAGCCGCTTTTAAATGCTCCAATTTATCTGGTGAGCGAGCTAATATTATAGGGACACCTCTCTCCTTAGCAACATACCATGCCACTTTCTCTCCAATACCGCTTGATGCACCTGTAATAATTATTTTTTTATTCACTAATGAAGTTCGCTTCATAAACGATGATTCCGTCCTTTTTTCTTTTTATAATTCGCCTTAAAGATTCTAAATAATCTAATTGTCCGAATGTTTCAGACATAGTTAGGTCAATTTGTTTTTTATATTGGTGTGGGAATAACTTTTTACAAATTTCAAATGGCGTTAACATTACGCTTTGCTGTAAAAATTCATAAACTATATTTGCTCTCTCCTCCTGCTTTGTTAAACGTGAGAGAATCAACTGTTGTGGATTCTCTACGACCTTGCCGTGACCAGGTAACACTTTGTTCACGTTTATATCAACGCATTTTTGCAGATTCTTCCGATATTGTATCATCGGCTTTGGTCTATCTTCTATCGTTTTGCCTATTTTCGGTGGCTCTATTATTGGATTGGACGAGATATGTTCCAAAAGATGATCCCCGCCAATTAAAAGGTGATCACGGTCACGCAAAAAAGACAGATGGCTTTGCGCATGCCCTTTCGTTTCAATTACTTCCCATTCTGGATGTCCAGGTAATCGATCACCTTCTACTAGCGGTGTCGTAACTTCCCCTCTCCCTGCAAAATCCATGGTTGCCTCAAGCTTATCCAAAGCCTGATAAAATATTTTAGGGATGCCACTAGCCACGAAGTATTGTTCAAAAAAACGCCTATAATGTTCCAAATATTCCTGATCTCTTGTGAGCCAAGTGTTCACACTTGGCTCAGCGGCAATATATTGTGCATTTGGAAACTGTTCTGTTAAACCGATATGATCAGGATGATGATGGGTCAAAATAATCTGCTCTATATCTGATGGTCGATAACCTATTTGCTTTAATTGCGTTGTCAATGCTTCCCATGCCTGTCTCGTTTTCACACCAGCATCCACAATAGATAAAATATCTCCTTTTAAAACGTATACATGCACATCACCGACCGCAAAAGGAGTAGGCAATGTTAGCTGACTAATTGTTTGTTCAATTACTTTCATATTTGATTCCTCCAACTGAATCGCCATTCATTTTTATTTCAAATATTTAAGATGCCATAAGTCTTTCTCTTCAAAAAGAAAAACGGCACCTCTATTCTGAACTCATTCATTCAAAAGTGATTAGGTGATACCACTGCGATACTAACAAACATAATGTGTTTACTTCATATATTGTACTTCCTTTCTACTATATTGTCGATTTTTTCATATTGTATCTAATGCACTGTTAGGCGACCTGTTCAATAAAAAAAGACAAACTTTACATGCTCGTTAATGATACTTTGATCATTCACATAAACACTTCTCCCCACATAAGCTATTGTTCTGTACCATTCATTTTATTAGGAAAAACTAAGCTTATCACGAAGCACGAAGCCTATATGCTCAAAGTTATAGTATTGCTTATACGATAAACTCTACCATTTCTATAATGAAATGTAACTAGTTGCATACGTTAAGTAACTATTAATAAACAATTCACATTTGACCCTATTACGTCAGAAACTTTATCATAGTATTACACCTATCATGTATTTTATGTTAAACATAAACGTATAAGGTAATGAGGAAGTAAAATAATGGTAGCATGTTACTAAAAACATTTGAATAATCCTTATTCAAATGTAAAAATGTTTTAATACATGCATTTCGAGGTGAATCAGAGTGAAACCAACCCTATATGCTCATCGAGGGGCAAGTTATTATGCTCCCGAAAATACGATGCCAGCCTTTGAATTAGCATTTCAAATGCAAGCGGATGGAATTGAAACAGATGTTCAATTAACAAAAGACCAAGTGCCAGTTCTTATTCATGACGAGAACGTAAAACGAACAACAAACAGCAGCGGTTATATTAAAGATTATACTTACCATGAACTATGTCAGCTAGACGCAGGGAGTTGGTTTTCGCCTAATTATGCCCATACTCCTATCCCAACTTTAGAAGACTTTTTAACATGGGCGAAGCATAAGCCTTTGTATTTAAATATTGAACTAAAAAATAATAAAGTGGCATACCATCATATAGAGGCAATCGTTTATGAGTATATTTCTGCTTATCAACTAACGAATAGAACAACCATATCGACTTTCAATACGAATAGCGTGGTTAAACTGTTAAATTATAGAAAAAACATTGAAATAGCGCTATTAACATCGCGGCGATATCGCTATCCTATACATGTTGCAAAGGAATTAGGTGCTAGTGCATTACACCTAAAATATAAGTTGATCACACCAAAAATCGTAGCCTCCGCTTATGAACAAAACGTAAAACTAAGACTTTATACTGTAAACCGCCCGGCCCACATTATTCGATCTATTCAATATGGTGTGGACGGAATGTTTACAGACGTACCTGATCAGGCATTCTACTATCGTGATTTGTTGTACAATCGTTAATCCTTTATAGTTGCAAACGACGCTTCAAAAGCTCGTGAATATAACAACGAGTGTATAATGGCTATACAATCCAGATGCCTTGAATACGCATACAAATTAATTTACTGTTAATTACAGAAGAGACAAGGTATTAACTTTCCACTCAGTTCTCATTCAAGTCCGATAGCTTTAAAAAATATCTTGATATTCTTTCCTACTGCATGATGAAGAAAAAAATGCTATTCTAGACAAAAGCTATTATAAATGCAGTATAATATCTATAGTGGGTCATTTAAGGAATATGGAGGAATAATAATGGAAGTAGTTTTTCTAGGTACTGGAGCTGGCGTTCCCTCCAAAGAAAGAAATGTTTCTGCTATCGCGTTATCATTACTACAAGAACAGAATAGTGTTTGGTTATTTGATTGTGGAGAAGCAACACAACACCAGATCTTGCAAACGAATATCAAGCCACGCAAAGTTAATAAGATATTTATTACGCATATGCATGGCGATCACATTTATGGTTTACCAGGTTTTTTAAGTAGCCGTTCTTTTCAAGGGGGAAACAATCCTGTAACTGTCTATGGCCCAAAAGGTTTAAAACAATATATTGAAACAAGTCTAACCTTGAGTGAGACACACTTGTCTTATCCGTTATCATTCGTGGAAGTAACGGATCAAATGATCATTGAAACAGAGCATTTTCAAATATATGTTCAGTCATTAGATCATGGTATACCATGCTTTGGTTATCGAGTTGTTGAAAGAGATAAGCCAGGTGAGTTACTTGTTCACAAACTAAAGAAAATGGGTATTGAACCTGGTCCTATCTATAAGGAAATTAAAAAAAATGAGTACGTAATAGTACCCGATATTGGAACTATTTATCGTAAGGATGTGGTTGGTGAACCAAAACGAGGAAGGATTATATCTGTAATCGGTGATACGAGGTTTTCTAAGCTTCACAGAAAGCTTGCTAATCATGCAGATTTACTTATTCATGAAGCGACATTTGGCAAAGACAAGCAAAACCTTGCCCACCGTTACTATCATTCCACAACGTTACAGGCTGCTCAATTAGCCAAGGAAAGCAATTGTAAACGTCTAATAATTACACATATTTCGTCAAGGTATCAACAAAAAGAAAACGAGCAACTTTTACAGGAAGCCCGAGAAATATTTCCTAATACAGAATTGGCTAATGATTTTTCAAAGTTTACCATTACATAAAGGAGTGCTTTCATTGATCGACATACCACAGCTTGTTGCTGATCAACGTACGTTTTTTTTAAATGGAAACACGATGGATTATAGCGTTCGTAAGCAACAATTACAAAAAGTAAAATCAATGTTAAAGGAAAATGAAGCAAGTATCTATCAAGCATTAAAAGCAGACTTAAATAAATCCAAACATGAAACATTAACAACTGAATTAGGCTTTTTATATATGGAGATTGATCATACTCTAAAACAATTACAAAATTGGATGGAACCAATTAAAGTAGCTGCACCAATTACGCATAAAGGTACAAAAAATTATATATTGAAGGAGCCATTCGGTGTTTGTTTAGTAATTTCACCTTGGAATTATCCATTACAACTAGCTCTGGCTCCTGCAATCGGTGCTTTAGCCGCAGGAAACTGTGTCATCATTAAGCCTTCGGAAGAAGCAAAAGCAACATCAGCATTATTAAGAAAAATGATTGATAATTATTTTGACCCTTCTTTCTTAACAGTTGTAGAAGGTGAAAAGGAGACTGCTCAAGAATTGTTGCAACAACGCTTTGATTACATTTTTTTCACAGGAAGTACCGCTATCGGTAGAATT
This sequence comes from Virgibacillus sp., assembly GCF_013393565.1. Taxonomy (NCBI): domain Bacteria; kingdom Bacillati; phylum Bacillota; class Bacilli; order Caryophanales; family Bacillaceae; genus Virgibacillus; species Virgibacillus sp. Next base: position 6,435 of record NZ_JABXHF010000100.1, on the reverse strand, counting down.
ATAATGCAGAAAGCGAGTAAGCATCTAACACCTGTTACATTAGAACTTGGTGGTAAAAGCCCTGTCATTGTTGATAAAGACGCAAATATTAACCTAGCAGCTAAAAGAATTGCATGGGGGAAATTTACCAACGCAGGACAAACTTGTGTAGCTCCAGATTATTTGTATGTACATGAGAAAGTAAAATTTAAATTAATTAAATCCATGAAAAAATATATTCGCAGTTTCTATGGACGGACCCCATTAAATAATAAAGACTATATCCGAATAATTAATGAAAAACATTTTAATCGCCTATCTAAATTCCTTGCTAACGGTTCCATTTTACACGGCGGTGCGACGGATCCGCTAACATTAAAAATAGAACCAACCCTTCTAGATAAAATCACGTGGGAAGATTCTGTGATGCAAGAAGAGATTTTTGGCCCTATTTTGCCTATATTAACGTTTGAAGAAATTGAAGAGGCAGTGAGCGTCATACGTAAACAAGAAAAACCATTAGCTTTATATTATTTTGGAGAAAATGGGCACACACAGCAGCAAATCATGCAATACTTATCTTTTGGTGGTGGTAGTATTAATGATACCGTTCTGCATTTGGCGAATCCACATCTTCCTTTTGGTGGCGTTGGTGAGAGCGGAATGGGAGCTTATCACGGTAAGTTCAGTTTTGATACATTTTCTCATAAAAAAAGCATTATGAAACAATCCACCAAATTTGATGTACCGTTTCGTTATCCAGGCGGAAAAATATCCGATAGCATTTTGAAAAAAATCATGAAATAAGCGTATAAAATTAGATTTTCATTGTGCAAGTGAATAAACACTCCAACAATCCTCATGTTTATTTATGAGGGATTGATTTCATGTAGTGTACTTGTATTTAGGCGGGGTGCTTCTCCTACCCTGAATTATCTTCAGTATTATTTGTTTACATAATATTAATATCGTAAATTAATATTGGTTTACGAATAGTTTGCAATATCATGCAATTTAGGAACTTCATTACCATACCAAGAGTAAGTGATTTGATAGTTTGCTTTCTCCTTTATTAAATCCCATGTTGATTTGCTTTCTACTATTATATCAATGATTTGATTCTCTTCTATTTCAACCGAAATAAAATAGTCATTGTCTTTGACGTATGTATCTACCACTTTCGCAGATGAATATGAACTAGTATGTATTAAAAAATATGAACCGATAAAGTAAATAAGCATAAGCCCGATAATGGAAAGTGTAAAGTAAGTCAACACGCTCCATTTTTTATTCACTTTTCCTCTCCCCTCTCAAATTCGAAATTCAATAAGATAATGAAACGCTCTTTTCCTTATATATAGAATATTTTTATCGCAATTATATTTAAAAAGAGGAGGGATGCCCTCCTTGAACATATACCCTTTTTTAATGCGGCTATCACTGTTAATTTCTGTCGTTTTTATAATCGTCTAGAAAATCTTTTTGAAAGCTTGTTGTTGGTTGCTGTGTATCTACGGAGTCCATATCTTCTACATGAATAAACGGATTTTTACCGTATTTACTGGTCAAATGATCAATTGCATCGTATAATTTTTCTTTTTCCGCCTCATTTTGATACGTAAATAAATCCAACTGTTTTGCAATTTGTTGCCCTTCTTCTAAGTCAGCTACTGTTATTCCTAGCAAACGAATAGGTTCCATATTCCAATGTTTTTGTAGCAGGTCATATACCTCTGTTAAAATATCTTTTGCACCATGTACATAATAACGTAGCTTTTTACTACGAGTAATCGTGTGGCGATCATGATAGCGAATAGTTAATTGTACACTCTTTCCTACGGTTTTTTTTCGTTTCATTCTCTGTTCTACTTTATTCGCTAATTCTTTTAGTAAGGTATATATTTTTTCATCATCCGTAGTGTCAAAAGGAAGTGTTTTAGAGTTACCGATACTTTTAAAATCATATATTGCATTTGGGTCGATAGGACGGTTATCTACACCATTTGCCCTGTTTTGTAATCGTTCACCATTTATTCCAAGGAATTGCTTTAAATGATATACATCCTTTTTTGCTAAATCTCCAATAGTATAAATGCCTGCTTTATTTAACTTAGTAGCAGTTTTTTCGCCAACCCCATACATTTCTCCAACTGGCAACGGCCACAATTTAGTAGGTAATTCGCGCTTTCTTAGCACGGTTAAACCTAAAGGCTTTTTCATATCTGAAGCCATTTTAGCTAGAAATTTATTAGGCGCAATGCCAATACTACTTGGTAAATCAAGCTCCCTCAATATTCGTTGTTGTATTTCTTGAGCTAGATCAACAGCGTGAACATCCTTTGCAATTTCTGTAACATCCATAAAACCTTCATCAATAGATACAGGCTGTACGAGTGTAGTATACTCAGAAAATATTTTAAATACCGCCTTAGAAGCTGCTCGATAGCGTGAGAAATTAGGTCGCATTACAAGCAAATCCGGACATAATTTTTTTGCTTGCCATACGTTCATTGTTGTTTTAACTCCTTTGGCTCGAGCTTCATAACTACTCGTTACCACGATCCCTTTTCTTTCCTCAGGATTACCAGCAATAGCTAACGGCTTTCCTTTAAGGCTAGGATCATAAGCCATCTCCACGGAAGCATAAAAGCTATTCATATCGACATGGAAAATAATTCTTCTTTGTTTCTCGGCACCATTATTCATTTCGATTACTCCTTATGAAGTAAATACTATACTATTATCCCCTCCAAGAATAGTACTTAGAGGGGAGTTCGCTTTAATTTTTAGCTGCTTCCTGAATAATTGCTGTCACGAGTTCTGTAACTTTCACCAAGTCTTCTACTTTCATCCGTTCATTCGTCGTATGAATTTCCTCATATCCGACAGCTAAATTAACTGTTGGTATGCCATACCCTGAAATGACGTTGGCATCGCTACCTCCACCACTTTGAAGTAATTGACTTTCCATTCCAAGCGTTTGAGCAGCTTTCCTAGCTACTTCTACCACTTTATCTCCAGATTCTTGTTTAAAACCAGGGTACATCACTTTAACAATAACTTCTGCATCTCCACCAAGTTCTTTTGCCGTTTGTTCAAAAGCTTCCTTCATTTTCTGAACTTGGGCTTCCATCTTTTCTGGAACGAGAGACCTGGCCTCTGCTAAAATTTCTACATGGTCTGCTACAATATTTGTTTGTTTTCCGCCTTCAAAACGACCTATGTTTGCAGTTGTTTCCTCATCAATTCTTCCTAATGGCATTTTAGCAATTGCTTTTGCAGCTAACGTAATTGCAGATATCCCTTTTTCTGGTGCTACACCCGCATGAGCTGTTTTACCTTTTATAGTTGCATGGAGTTTCGCTTGCGTTGGTGCAGCCACTATAATATCTCCCACATTACCGTTACTGTCTAATGCATAACCATAATTTGCTTGTAATAAAGAGGTATCTAAAGCTTTTGCTCCTACTAATCCAGATTCTTCGCCAACTGTTATTATAAATTGAATGTCACCATGACTTATTTTTTGTTCATTAAAGACGCGAACTGTTTCAAGAATCGCAGCCAATCCAGCTTTATCATCAGCCCCTAAAATAGTTGTGCCATCTGAAGTAATCCATCCTTCTTTGATGACTGGTTTAATGTTTTTACCCGGTACAACCGTATCCATATGAGAAGTAAAGTAAATGGTCTCAGCGTTAGCAATATCCCCTTTCCAATTACAGATTAGGTTTCCGGCACCATGACCTGTCGTAGATTTGCTATCATCTTCCAAGACTTCAATACCTAGTACTTCAAATTTACTTTTTAAAACAGATGCAATTTTTTCTTCGTTGCCTGTTTCGGAATCAGTTTGTACAAGTTCTAAAAATTCTTCAACTAAACGCTTCTCATTCACCATTTAAATCATCCTTTTTATTTGTCTCTTCATAGTGGGGTATTCCCATGTTTTTAACTGGAGATGATTCTTGCTTATGTTTAGTATCTCCAAAGCTTGAATAATTTTACTTAGGGTCCTCTTGGGCAATCACATCATCTACCAAACCTACTTCTGCCGCTTCATAAAGTGTCGCAAATTGTATGTAGAGATTTTTTGTTCATAAGTGACAGTGAGTCTTTACTTGTGCCAATTCCTTAGCATATAAAATAGGCACCGCACCTTCTGTACCCATCACTTCTATTTCAGCATTTCGCCAAGCATAGACCATATCCGCACCAATAGAATTACTAATTAAAGCAACATATGCGCCCCCATAAGCTTTCTATATAATTACAGTTATTTTGGGTACTGTTGCTTCGGCTTAATTATGATAATTTTGCCCGATGTCTACCATGATGCTCTTGTTTTACTCCAGGAAAAAAGCCAGTTACATCTACACAAGCGGAATTTGGAATGCATCACAAAAACGAATAAACCGAGCAACTTTATTCCAGCAATAGTCGTAAAACAGACTACGATGTTTTTAGAAAATATGCATGTATTTCCAAAAAACTAGTTTCATCTACAAATTGTTTGAATCCCGTGTTTCATACCGTAAGGCGCTTTATTGTGACCAGCCCTAATTTTATTAAATCACTTTCTTTACCTAATTCATAATGATACGGTGGATCGTCATCTTCTGTAGGAAGATAAAAAATGCGTTTGCGTACTATATCAAATGCTTCTTTTTTGGTTTTAGCAAGGAAGTGTGCACTCCCACTTTTGGAATTGTGAATATATGCTCCACCCAGTTGTTATTGAGTAACCTTTTCTCCCGTAACTTGCTCCATAATTTTCGATCCTGTAATAAACATTGTGGTGTACCTTGCACCATAATAAAAAAATCTGTTATTGCTGGGGAAATAGACAGCTCCACCTGGCTTGGGCCTAAGATGACAGAAATTTGCGGAATAACACCTGAATATCGAACTTTTCTACGAGAAATTTGACCATAACCATTTAAGGTAGCTACACCTTCTTGATTGCGCTCTCCTCTGATCCAATTAAACCAAGGATTGGGCCATTATTTATTTTGACTAGCTAAATCTAGCAGGGCAACAAGTTTTTTACCATGCATCTCCCCAAGTGTTCCACCCATTACAGTAAAATATTGTGCATAAATGTAAACAGGTTCTCTATTTATTTTAACATAACCTGTTATTATTTCGTCACCATATACGCTTTCTTCATTCTGCATGAACGTCGCACGTTGTTTTTTGAACGGATATAATTCAAAAATGATTCTGCATTCAACAAATAAGCAATATGTTCACAGGCTGTTAGTTTTCCTTTTGCATTCGTTGTTCCACACCCCCTAATTTCATCTGGCGTCGATTTTCATACAACTCGTTCAACTTATCATACAGATCCAATTGTGGTTGTCCGCCTTTCACAAAGTTCAAACAAAACGCCGTTTGCTGCTTTAGGATGTATAAATGCGACGTAGTTATCCCACGCTCCCTTCCTTGGGTAATCATCCACTAAAGGAATGTGGTGCTGTTTGCATTTTTGTATACGATTAGATAGTTGGTTAACACCCAATGCCACATGATGAACGCCTTCACCATATCTGTCAATAAACTGAAAAATAGTAGACTTTTGACTCAATGGTTCCATCAATTCTAAGTAGCTTTCTCCAATAGGTAAAAAGGCAATGGAAACGAGCTCCCTTTCTAATAATTCACGCCTTGTAACTTGTAATCCTAATATTTTTGTATAAAAAGGTAATACATTGTTAATTGAACGTACAGCAATGCCAATATGCGCAATTTGTTTTGGCTTAGATAAATATTTAGGCATGATCTTCCTCCTCTAATTTTGCGTTTCTATATCATGCATATTTATCAATTTCCTTATACAGACCACGTTTTTTATTTCACTATTGGAAAATCAAATTTTAGGGTTACCGTACTTTTGACTATTTCCTAGAATACTCAAAAAGGTTTACTTTAAAAACTTTAATTAACAGAAAGTAGGGGTAATATTTTTCGTATGACACATTGTAGAAAAATATTTTACAATACTTGTCCAAACATCTATTTCAAGGTAAAATAAAGTAAATAAACATGAAAATATATTATGGACACCTATTATAGTAAATAAGTTTGTTGAATGGATTTACTTAAATCCACTGTATGGTAAATATTGAAAATTTTATAGTGGAAATCTTACGGAACCTTATGTTCAGTATAAATAGAATTTCAATTGTAAGGAGGATCACAAATGTCACGACAATCTAAGCGTCAACGCAGAACAAAAATTGTTGTCTATATTATGATTATAGCAATGCTTCTCTCAACTATAACAACAGGACTTATGATGTTTATATAAGTTTCTATTATGAATATACAAAGGGGCTGTTGCACAATCAGGTAATTGATTGTGTAACAGCTTTTTTGTGTATACACAAAAAAACAGACCACAAAGGGCCTGTTCTCATGTATTATTAATTTATGACCAATAAACAAATAACACAA
>NZ_JABXHF010000099.1:0-11334 GCF_013393565.1 Virgibacillus sp. | reverse complement strand
CACAATATGAGACAGGAGACGTGTTACACTTAGATGATTTAACATACGATCCATTCGTTTAAAAGTATATACTATTCAAAAAATGGATGAAGGGCTACCTCTCATGCCTGTTGTCTTTTTTTCATTGGGCATAAATAACCTATATCAGAAAATTATGTCATCTATGCCTCAAATGGATAATTAGCGCTTGACTTTAAGCATTACTTTTTATGCAACGCTAGTGTGATTTCCTAGACCATGAAAAAAAGACATTCCGTAATAGCCGTTTTTTATCGTCTACTACGGAATGTCTTTCGGCTACATAATTGCAATAACTACAAAACTTTATGAATAAAGATGGCAGGCAACAAAGTGCTCTGGTGTTATTTCTCGAAATTGCGGTTTTTGTTGCTCACAAATACGCATAGCCATTGGACATCGCGTACGAAACACACATCCGCTCGGCGGGTTAATCGGACTTGGGAGTTCACCTTGCAATATAATTCGTTCTCGCTTTTCTTCGACTTCTGGATCTGGAATAGGGATTGCAGACAATAGCGCCTTTGTATACGGGTGGTAGGGATGGTCATATAGCTGTTCTGATTTTGTAAGTTCGATTAAATTCCCTAAGTACATGACGCCAATTCGATCAGAAATTTGCTTCACCATCGATAAATCATGGGCAATAAATAAAAACGTTAATCCTTTTTCATATTGAATTTTCTTTAATAAATTGACGACTTGCGCCTGTATGGAAACATCCAAAGCCGAAATTGGTTCATCTGCAATAATGAACTCTGGATTTAAAGCGAGCGCCCTTGCAATACCTATACGCTGCCTTTGACCGCCACTGAATTCATGAGGATAACGATTAGCATGATCCCGCTGTAAACCTACCTCTTCTAATAATTGGTATACTCGTTCTTTTATTTCCTTCTTATGTCGATACAAACGATGTATTTCCATTGGCTCAGAGATAATTTCCTGTACAGTAGATCGAGGGTTTAATGAGGCATACGGATCTTGAAAAATCATTTGCATTTTTTTATGCAACTTGAATCTATCATTTTCTTTTAAACCATGAATATCCTTCCCGTCGTACAAGACTTCTCCAGCTGTCTTATGGTATAAACCGAGAATGGTTCGCCCAATCGTAGATTTACCACAACCCGACTCCCCTACTAAGCCAAATGTCTCTCCTTCGCTTATTTGAAACGATACATCATTGACAGCCTGTAGCGTCTGGTTTCTGTTCACTTCAAAAAATTTCTTCAGACGGTTTACTTCGAGAATTGCTTTTGCCATTTTCGATCGTTTCCTCCTCCTGCCAGTAGCGCCTAGCCGCACATAACTCCGTTTCATACATCGTATTCGCAAGTCTGATTTGTTCAATTCCCTTTCCCGTTTGTGGGGCATGTAGCATTTCTCCGTTACCAGAATAAATACCTACATGATGTATCCTTCCTTTCCCATTTTCATAAGCAAAGAAAAGTAAATCACCAGGTAGTATCCTATCTAGCGGAACTTTGATTCCACCTTTTACTTGATCGCCTGCATCTCTAGCAATTTGATATCCATTCGCTTTATGCGTAGCGTAGGCTAAACCTGAACAATCATAACCGTAAGCGCTCATCCCTCCCCATAAATAGTCAAGCCCTATGTAAGATTTAGCAACAGCTACAATGGACTCCCCATTACTATGGGGGATACCGTCTGCGTTTGAAAATAACTCTATATCTTGTGTATTAACATATCCGTTACCATGTGGTGTTACTACAGATGTCGTAGAACCATGATGTCTTTTTACTGGTAAAATGGTTAAATAACTTAAGTGTATAAAGGATTCATTATGAATAGTTAACGGAGCAAAAGGAGATCGAACGATAGCACCTATAGGCTGAAGCCAGTCTTGATTAGAAATTTGTTTGAGTTGGCAAGCAGGCACCCAACCTGGATAACCTCTTCTATCTTTATGTGACGGCTGAGTAGGTATAATAACATGAGCCCAATCACCAGCCCACTCCGTTACTAGTACTTGTTCGCCATACAGCAATTGTGTTTGAATACGATTTTCCACGCATAATGCCAGTTTTTCAGTATAATCTAATTGCTTCACCCACTGATATACATGTGCAGGGTTATGAATCGCTAATGCATCTATTCTTCTAGCACATAATGGCTCTGTCCAAACCGTAGCAACAGAAACACAGGTTACATACAGTTCATTTGTTATTTTCCCGTACATTTGCTGACTCACTATTGACCCTCCTATTTTATAAAGTGAACCCTCCATGAGTGGTGTTTTCTTTCGCAATCCACACATTATTTAGTAGCAGCTCAAACTTCCACCATAAAACTTGGCTTGTCGCCAAGTTTTATGGCAAAAGCTGTAGTTTTTCTTATATTATAAACCTTTAAACCTTTTATACTTTCCTATAGTATTAGAAAACTTTGGCTATCATAAGCAAAAACTCCTTGACAAGAGCCATGTTGGTTTTCTTAATACCTCCCTTACGTAGCTATTGCTTATCGGCATACTTTAAATCCAGATACCCTACTGGATGGCGAAGTATGTTTGTTACACCTTCTTGTAATACTTCTACCTGATTATAATAACGAACTGGAAATAACGGCATTTCTTCTGCTAATAGCTTTTCTGCCTCATACATATATTCCCAACGTTTCGCTTCATCCGCTTCTGATTTTGCATGGACAATTAATTTATCATACTGTTCATTGGACCAGCCTGTGCGATTCATATATGATCCAGTAATAAAGCTTTCAAGGAAATTAACTGGATCAGCGTAATCGTATAAAAAGGAGCTTCTCGATAATTGATGATTTAAAGCCTTTTGATCTTCTAAGAAAACATTCCATTCTGTATTTTCAAGCTCTACATCGACACCAATATTCTCACTAAGCATTCCTTGAATTGCTTCAGCTACTTCTTTATTTAAATCGCTTGTATTATAGGATAAAGTAACCGTAGGCAGTTCATCATAGCCCTCTTCTTTCATCCCTTTTTCTAAAAGCTGCTTTGCTTCCTCAGGATCAAATGAGACGAGATCGCCATTTACATCTCGGAAGTCTTCGCTGCTAGGGTTGGTAAACCCAGGAGATATATAACCATAAGCAGGCTTCACTTTATTTTTCACCACATATTCTGCAATATTATCTTGATCTACTGCTAACGCAAAAGCTTTTCTTATGTGCTTATTTTGAAAAGGCTCTTCTGTAACATTAAAGCGGAAAAACTCTAATCCTCCTTGGTCAACAATCTGCACATTATCTCCATCAATTATCTGATCGGATAATTCTGCAGGGATTTGGGCTGAATCTAACTCTCCTCGTTCAAACATTTGATATTCCGTATTCGTATCATTGACCATCGCCCAATGCACGCCGTCTAAGCTTACACTGTCTGCATCCCAGTATACATCATTTTTCGTAAATATCATTTCATTATCATGTTCCCAAAATTCCAGCTTAAATGGCCCATTACCTACAAATGATTCTGCTTCAGTATGCCATTCTGGATTTTCTGCAGCCACTTGATGGTTCACTGGAAAAAAGGCAGGATTGGTTAGTACATGTAAGAAAAATCCAGTCGGGTTTTCCAATTCAACTTCTAGCGTTTTTTCATCAACTGCGGTAATTCCTAAATCTTCTGTAGAACCTTCCCCGCTGTTAAATGCTTCTCCCCCTTTGATAAAGTAACCTAGAAATCCAGCAGATGAGCCTGTTTCTGGATTTAATAAACGATCCCACGCATAGATGAAATCTTCAGCCACAACTGGATCGCCATTAGACCAGTTCGCATCCTCACGTAAATAGAATGTGTATGTGGTACCATCTTCTGAAACATCCCATTTTTCCGCAACTGCAGGTTGTGGTGTATGATCTTCACCGAGTCGCGTGAGCCCTTCCATTAAGTTGTTTAACGCATTCCAAGAAACATTATCAAAACCTATTGCTGGGTCAAAAGATGTTGGCTCTTCTCCGTTATTAAGTTGAAGAATTTTTTCATCTCCTGCCTTCTCTTCCTCTCCATTCTCATCTTCTGTACCAGTACTCTCATTTGCCGTACAAGCAGCTAAAACAAGAAACACCAAAACTCCCATTAAGTAAAGCAACCCTTTCTTCATTACCTCTCCCCCTCGTTATTGGTTGGCTGTGCGAGCTAGAAGTTGTTGCGCCCGTTTGTCCTGCAGCCAGCAATCCACTCGATGTGAACTGCTTCGTTCCGTCGTTACAGGATATACGTTATCACACACCTCCATGGCGTAAGGGCATCTCGCTGTAAACGGACACCCTTGCGGTGGCGCAAATAAATCCGGCGGTGTCCCATCAATTGGTGATAATTGCTCTTCTTTTAAATCGAGCCTTGGAACTGATTTTAGCAAACCTTTCGTATAAGGATGCTGCTGATTGTAAAATATGTCACGCTTTGTTCCCGTTTCAATTATTTTTCCTGCATACATAACTGCAATTCGATCGGCTATTTTAGCCACAACCCCTAAGTCATGCGTAATTAGAATAATAGATACACCTGTTTTTGCTTGAATTGTCGTAAATAATTCTAAAATTTGTGCTTGAATGGTTACATCCAAAGCCGTTGTAGGCTCATCAGCAATTAATAACTCTGGCTCACAAATTAAAGCCATAGCGATCACAATTCTTTGCCGCATCCCTCCACTAAATTGGTGTGGATATTGCTTTAACCGTTCCTTAGGGTTTGGTATCCCAACTAAATGCATCATTTCTAAAGCTTTGGAGGTAGCTGTTTCTCCGCGAATGGATTGATGCTCCTGCAATCCTTCCATAAGCTGCGTGCCAATAGTTAGCGTAGGATTTAATGCTGTCATTGGATCTTGGAAAATCATCGATATATCCACACCACGAATCGATCGCATCTGTTTTTCGGTATAATGAGTTATCTCATTGCCCTTAAATATTACCTTGCCTCTAGCAATTTTTCCTGGCGGTTCTGGAATCAGTTGCATAATCGCTTGTGAGGTGACGCTCTTCCCGCAACCTGACTCTCCAACAATTGCTAGTGTTTCCCCTTTATTCAAATAAAAATCCACACCTCGAACGGCTTTAATTGTCCCACCATACGTCGAAAAAATTACATGTAAATCTTGTACCTCAAGTAGTCTCTCCATCTACTCACCTACTTTCTCAGCTTTGGATCAAGTGCATCCTGAAGCCCATCCCCTAATACATTAAATGCAAACATCGTAAAAGAAATGAAGAATGCTGGAAAAAATAATGTCCACCAATGTCCAGATAAGATTGCCCCTAACGAATCATTTGCCATCACTCCCCAGCTTGCAAATGGGGCTTGAATCCCAAGTCCAAGAAAACTTAAAAACGCTTCTGCAAAAATCGCACTTGGAACTGTTAACGTCATTTGCACAATAATTGGCCCCATTGTATTCGGTAATAAGTTTTTACGAATAATCCGTGCTGTCTTCGCACCAAATGACCTAGAAGCAAGCACAAACTCATAATTTTTGATTTGCAATACTTGCCCACGTACAATTCTTGCCATTCCTACCCAACCTGTAACGGTTAAAGCGAGAATAATAGTACCTAAGCTGGGGCCTAAAACGACGAGTAATAAAATAACGACTAACAAATAAGGAAGACCATATAACACTTCAATAATCCGCATCATAATATTATCCGTACGTCCTCCTTTATATCCGGACAAGCCACCATAAATAATCCCAATGGTAAAATCAATAAGTGCTGCCATTAAGCCGACAAATAATGAAATACGTGCTCCATACCATGTACGAGTAAACACATCCCTCCCACCACTATCCGTTCCAAACCAATGTTCTAAAGAAGGTGGCTGATACTGATTCGGTAGATCTTGTTTGTTTACTTCATACGGTGATAATAAAGGTGCGAATATTGCGAAAACAGTAAGTAAAACCAAGAACACCAACCCCGTCATTGCTAACTTATTTTTCACTAATCTTCGCGAAGCATCTTTCCAATACGATAAAGATGGTCTTGATACCGTTTCTAACGCTTTCGCATCCCGCTCTTTCCAAGAAAACCATTCATTTGGTATTTCCGAATGAGAAGTTGGCTTCTTTCCTGTTTGGTCTGTCACATTTATTTTCATTCTCTCCCGCCTTTCTTATGCAGCTTAATACGCGGGTCTAATATGCCATAAGCAATATCAACGAGAAATAGCATCACAATTAAAAAAGTGCTGTAAAATACTGTCGTTCCCATAATAACAGGATAATCACGCTGATTGATACTTTCTACAAAATACTTCCCCATTCCGGGAATAGCAAATATTTTCTCAATAACAAACGTGCCTGTTAATATTCCTGCCAGTAAGGTTCCCATAATGGTAACCACAGGCATTAACGCATTTCTTAAAGCATGCTTGCAAATAATCTTCCACGGTGCTAACCCCTTAGCTCTAGCCATTTTAATATAGTCCTGTGTTAACACCTCAAGCATTGTTGACCTTGTGAGCCTTGCGATAATCGCCATTGGCCCTGTTGCAAGTGCTGTAACGGGTAAAATCATATGTGCGGGACTTAACCATCTTGCAACTGGAAACCATTCTATATTCACTGCCAATTGCTGAATAAGCAAGGTAGCTAATACAAAATTGGGAATGGATATACCTAACACAGCAAAACCCATGGCTACGTAATCAATAAGCTGATTATGCTTTAACGCTGCAAACACACCTAACGTTATGCCAGATAATACGGCGACAATAATAGTAATTATTCCCAGTTCCAAAGAAATGGGAAAACCGCGGCCAAGCATTTCATTGACCGTTTGTGATGGCTGTTTAATCGATGGGCCAAAATCAAACGTAACAATCGATTTTAAATAAAGGACATATTGAACTATGTATGGCTCATCCAAATTATAATGTGCTTCTAAGTTTGCTTGAACGACTTCATTTGTCCCCCGTTCACTATTAAACGGAGAACCTGGTATCGTCACCATTAGAATAAACGTCAATGTAACAATTACCCATAAAGTAACCATCATCATAAGTAAGCGCTTTCCTATATAACGTAGCATACTCCACCCCCTTATGAGAATTTCGTCATCATGGCAAGCTCTGTCATAACAAGCATTGCCTGATATGCTTCCAGTATGTCTTTTGCTTGAAAGCGAACAACTGTTGTTCCTGCTTCTATCTTTGTACCAGGCATTAAACTAGCCCATTCCGCCTGTCCGAAATTAGCAAATTCTATTCGTAAAACAGGTTTATCGGGAGGTATAAGCGGTACAACAAGATGGCGATTTTGTACAGCTTCTGTTATCTTCTCCGTTAATAACTGCGCCGATTTTTTAGGTGTTAAGCTTTTAACAGATGACCGAGAAATCGTCTCTTTCACAGCTATAGCTGTGACATTTGGAATAAGTTCACTTGCTTCCTTTGCTGCTTGATCATCACCTGCAACAGCTATAATGGGTACTCCATAAAAACCTGCCAAATAAGCATTTAATCCCATCTCACCAATTTCGTGATCATTGATATACATCGTCCTTACAGCATGAATCATCGTATGAGACATAACTCCAAACGTTCCTGCTCGTGCATGATAACCGACAAATATAGCGGCATCATACGAGGCATCTAGCCCATGCATCATGGAAAATGGCTTTACGTCACCAGTAATAAGCTGCGCATCTTCATGTAAATCCTCAATCAGTAAGTTATTCATCTTAGAATGGCTATCATTAACAATAATTTCTAAACAACCTTGGGCAATAGCCGCACGAATGACCACGTTGGCTTCTTCCGTCATCATCTTCCTGGAACGTTCATAATTGTGCATTGATGAGGCGACGAAAGTTTCATCTGGCACCCCCGTAATTCCTTCCATATCCATAGAAACATACAGTTTCATCTGAACATTCTCCCCAATGTTAAAATTTTCTTAAATTTTAACACAAAATTACTAAAAAGAAAAGTTTGAATTCTAATAAAAAACTATTACTGCATTATATTTAATACAAAAAAACAGATGATCGAAACCTTTTCATCTGTTTTTACTTATATTGTATATCTATGAAACAACATCTTTTAATAATAATGATAATATCCAAATTATGACAGTTTTGCAGCTATAGAACGATTGATTGGTTCTACATGCACATAAGGCAAAACTGAATTACCATGCTCATCCACTCTTTCCACATCTGCTCCTAATGCTGCTAATTTTCCAGCAAAATCCACGTAACCACGGTCAAGATGTTTTAATTCCGTAACTCTAGTCACACCATCAGCTACTAAACCAGCTAAAATAAGTGCTGCAGCCGCTCTTAAATCCGTAGCCGCCACTTCAGCTCCTTGTGGATTACAAGGTCCCTCGATAATGACACTGTGTCCTTCTATTTTCATTTTAGCATTCATACGACGGAATTCTTCCACATGCATAAACCGATTTTCAAACACTGTCTCCGTAATAACACTAGTGCCTTGAGCAACTAACATTAAGGCCATCATTTGGGATTGCATATCTGTAGGGAAACCAGGATGAGGTAACGTTTTTATATCCGTTGCTTTCAATTGCTTTGGACCAATTACCCTTAAGCCATTTTTTTCTTCTTGCACGATAACATTCATTTCTTCTAACTTGGAAATAACGGAACGTAAATGCTCAGGAACAGCATTTTCAATTAACACATTTCCTTCTGTTATGGCTGCAGCCACCATAAACGTACCTGCTTCAATACGATCAGGTATAATCGAATGCTCTGCACCATACAATTTGTCTACGCCTTCAATACGAATGGTTTCTGTTCCTGCACCAACAATTTTGGCACCCATCTTATTTAAATAATTCGCTAAATCTACAATTTCTGGTTCTTTGGCGCAGTTTTCTAAAACTGTCTTTCCTTCTGCTAGCGCAGCCGCCATCATAATATTTTCCGTTGCACCAACACTTGGCATATCTAAATAAATTTTCGCACCTTTAAGACGCTTGTCGACATGAAGCTCGACAAACCCATTTCCAACATGCGTCTTGGCACCCATCGCCTCAAAGCCCTTCAAATGCAAATCAATTGGTCTAGAACCAATTGCACACCCACCAGGCATAGCTACTTTTGCATGACCGTAACGTGCTAACAATGGTCCGATTACAAGAACAGAAGCACGCATTTTTCTTACATATTCAAATGGAGCTTCTGTTGTTAAACGATTTGAAGCATCAACCGTAACTGTGTTATTGTCAAAATGTACACTTGCATTCATATTTTCCAACACTTGATTAATTGTATATACATCAGCTAGTTCAGGAACATCCTTAATGACGCTTTTTCCTTCACTTGCAATAAGACTAGCAGCAATGACAGGGAGAACAGCATTTTTAGCACCTTCCACTTTCACAGTGCCTTGCAATTGGTGTCCACCTCTTACGATGATTTTTTCCATATTTCAAATCTCCTTCAGATCCATTTTCACTATATTAATATTCATTTATTAGGATAGGTGTTCCTATCACGTATGTAGGATTATCCGATCCATTTTCTTCAACTGCGATTTGTATGTTCATAGGTGTATCATTTACGGAAATTTTTCGTTCCCATACTGGTGTATACCCGTAAATGATTTTTTTATGTGTCGATTGTTCTATTGTATCGAATTGCGTCTGTTTTTGCTGTATTTGAAAATAATTTGTTAATTTGTTTAAAAAATAATCACTACTTATTATACCATTTCCTTTAGTCGTCAGACAAGCAAATTTCTTTACAGAACTTGTGAAATATTCTTTTTGAAAGCTTAAAACGGTATTCCGATAGTTTTTTTCCATATCCGAATGCCATCCATTTCCTTTCACAACGACGATCAATTCTGCATTAACATGTTTTTGACGCGGAAGGATCACATGAAACAATACGTTGAACCCTTTATAGATATGGCTGTCTTCAAAGGAATATTTTATTTTCTGCTCATCTTTTGTTACATGCTTATGATATTTACGACTTAGCATTTCTACTAAATCATCTGTTCTTGCTTGGGAAATAGATTCTTTCCACGTTGTTTCCCATTCCAGAATAGAAGTGTCTTCAGCAATCATAAAATGAACTAAATCCAATAATTCATTTTCAGTTCTATCATGCGTTTGCGCTACTATTGTATTTGCGACGAACAAACATAAAATTGCTAGAATAATAGACTTTTTCACAATAAAATCCCCCATATCCACCTATTTACTATAAATAGTATGAACTGGGAGAAGCAAAAGCATACATGGTCCTACACGTATTCTCTTATTATACGTAAATTTTAAAATAAATGGTTTAAATCTCTTGACCACTGGAGTACTTCTAGAAAGAAGCGGCTGACACCTGATCCAATCACGATGGTTAAAAACAGAATTAATATTTGCGCCTCTTTGGCTCTTCCTTTTTTAATCATTGGCTCAAAATTAATTGCCATCATCAATCTCCATGTTACATATATAAAGAGAATATGTGAGATTAAACTAACTAATGCCTGTTGCCCTAGTGAAAACATAAGAACCACCTTTATACATTACTGATTAAATTATCACCAAGTTTTAATGGAGAAAGGCTCCGTTTTTGTGATACTAAAATCCAAAAGACTTTAGGCTCTTAACTGAAAACACTTTCCAGTAAAACTCTTCTAATTGAAGCGCTACTAGTTACTTTGCCATGGATATGGAAAAAAGTCAATGTAAATGACAGCTAGAGATTATATCCCGTTTTAAAGTAGTTTGAAATAACTACATTTCCCGGGAAATATCGACATTGCTATAGACAATACTGACAAATAGCTTTCATTATAGACTTTCTACATCATCTAAAAAAATCCAGTGAATTTGATGGGCTTCATTCATCTCGTACTCATTGCTTCGTAACCTAGGGGTATTACAATAAGACCTCTTACAAAAAAGAGATTTTAAGCGCTGTTATCTTCCACTCAGACTTGTTCAGCTCACATCTTCCAATTATTGAAAAGAGAGTCTTGCAGTACCATATATTCGAGATAAATAGGTAAGATCCTCTTAGTTTTAGAAAAATTTGGTTTTTATTCAATTTTTTATAGCGGAAAATAGTTCTTTTCTTGCACTATATAAAGAGTCATTAAGTCAATGGAGTTGTCATTTTCCATTAAATTGTAAAAAATTGTAACAAACAATGCCTTCGTTTTGTTTATGTTATAAAATTAAAAATTTTTTGCTTTCCTATAATGCAAAAAACGGGGCTGTTGCACAATCAGGTAATTGATTGTGTAACAGCTTTTTTGTGTATACACAAAAAAACAGACCACAAAGGGTCTGCTCTCATGTATTATTGATTTATGACAAATAAAAGAATAATACAAGC